>CBDUCD010000259.1:0-4364 GCA_965365535.1 uncultured Rhodothermales bacterium
GCTTCGGCAAGGGTTCGGGCGCGGGCGAAGTCGTCCCATTCGAGGGTGCGGGCTTCGTCGCGGGGGCTGTGGTAGGGCTGCTTGCCGTCTTTCGTGAGCACGTAAAAGCCGCGCACGCCCCGTTCGAGAAACGGGTAGTGGTCGGAGTTGGGGCGGTTGGCGCGGGCGTAGAGCGGCCCGCCGCCGGCTTTCACGTTGAGGGCCGTCAGGAGGGCGTACTCGTCGGGAAAGTCCGTGCCGGCAAAAACGAGCAGTCCGTCCTCGGCCGAGGCCACCATGTCGAAGTTGAGCAGAAAGCGGACGTGGTCGAGGGGCGCGGGAAAGTGGTCGGCGAGGTAAAAGGCGCCGTTGAGGCCCAGTTCTTCGCCGCCGAGGGCCGCGAACAGCACGCTGTAGCGCAGGGGCTGCTGCGCGATGGTGTCGGCGAGGGCGAGCACGAGGGCCACGCCCGAGGCGTTGTCGTTGGCGCCGGGGAAGTACAGGTCGGGGCCGAACGAACCCAGCCCGTCGTAGTGGGCCAGGACGACGAGAAACGTGTCGGGCGAGGCGGTGCCGGGCACGATGCCTACCACGTTCGCGGCCTCGACGGTGGCATTCTGCCGGGATTCGACGCGGAACGTGGCGCGCGCGCCGCCGGGCCACGCGCCCTGCATCACCTCGAAAACGGGGAGGGGCGCGTCGAAATCGCCCATCCCGAAAACGGGGGCGCTTTCCAGAAACACGACGGCCCGCGCACCTGCCGCTGCCGCCGCCTGCATCCGCGCCTCGCGCGACAGGGCCTCGGAGGGCAGGCCGGGCAGGCCGCGGACGGTGTCGGCCAGGGCGTCGGAGACGACGACGAGGGCGCCGCGCACGTCGTCGCGGCCCGCGTACCGGTCGATGCCGAAGGATTGCAGCACGAGTCCGTCGCCCACGTCCACGATGGGCACGTCGGTGCCCGCGCCCGCGCCCGACGACGGGTAGGGGACGAACGCCGACCCGGCCACGAGCGTGTCGCCGTCCACGACGAGCAGCGGCGCGCCCGTGATGAGGTCGGCCCTGAACTGGAAAGGCTGCAAGTAACCGCCGGCGGCGGGTTCGAGGCCGATATCGGCAAAGCGCCCGGCGAGAAAGTGCGCGGCCCGGTCGGCGCCGCCGTCGCTGTAGCCGCGCCCGGCGTAGCGCGGCGCGGCAAGCGTGTCCACGTCGGCACGGGCGGTTTCGAGCCAGGACTGCGCGCGGGCGGCAGGGGCGGCGAGTAGCAGCAGCAAGAGAAGGGCGCGCATGGCAGGTACGGATGGTGACGGGCCAATCTACCGCTCCGAGGCGTCAGCCGAGCAGCCGGTCGTACGCCGCGTGCGTCCCGATCCAGATCCACACGACGCCTTCTGGTTTGTCGAGGCCAAGTGCGCGGTGGCCCATGCCCACCCGAACCGACCACAACTGCTTCCGCTTCCCGACCAGCTTGAAGTGGAGCGAAGGGTGACGAGGATCGGATTTGAGGCGCTCGAACTGATGGTCGGCCAGGCGCTGTACCTCCGCTGGAAGCGCGGCGTAGTGTTTCCAGAAGCTGGCGAGAGTGCGGTGGTTCACAATGGCCGGACGTGGCCGGCCTGGTACTCGGCCTCTGCCGCTGCCAGAAACGCATCGAGGCGGCCCGCGTCGAGGTCGTGGCCGATCTGCTCGTCCCATTCCTGATGCTGGTACTCGGCAAACCACTCGGCCAGCCCTGCCCGGTCGGCGGGCGAGAGTTTCTGGATGGCGGCTCTGATTTCCTGGACGCCCATCGAAATAGGGAGGCTGTTTCGGGGCTAACGTTCGGCCTTGTCGCCGGTTCATCGCAAGGGGCGCCGGTGTGCCGCTGCGCTCCGCGCGTCCCCTCGCCGGCGGGTCGTACTTTGGGCGCGACTTATCCCCCTTGCGGCCATGCGTTCTGTTTTTCGCCTGCTGGTGTTGCTTTTCGTCGCTGTGCCCGCGTGGGCGCAGGACGGCAGCCAGCCCATCACCGCGACCGACCTTTTCAACATCCGCCAGCTGGGCGACGTCGAGGTGTCGCCCGATGGCCGATCCGTCGTGTACACCGTCCGGCAGGCGTACCGGGAAGGCGAGGGTGCCGAGGCGAAGTACGGCTACCGCCAGCACCTGTGGATGGCCGACGCCGCGGGCCGCGAGGCGCCCCGGCCCCTCACGCGCGGCGACGCGGGGGCAAGCCAGCCCGCGTGGCACCCCGACGGCGACCGCATTGCCTTTGTGCGGACGGTGGAGGGCAAAGGGCAGGTTTTCGTGCTGCCCCTCGACGGCGGCGAGGCGTGGCAACTGACGCACGCGCCCCACGGCGCCACGAGCCCCGCGTGGTCGCCCGACGGCAAAATGCTGCTGTACGCGTCGGCCATTCCCGAAAAAGACGTGCGCGAGGCGGAAAAAGGCGCCCCCGGCTGGCCTGCCGAGCGGCCCGGACGCCGGGCGGGCGATACGGACGGCGCCGCGCCCGACCCCGACGGTAGCCTCGCCAGCGTGCGCGCCTGGCTCGACGCCAACCAGGCCGACGCCAACCCGCGCGTGCTCGACCGGCTGGATTTCCAGGGCGAAAACGACCTGGAACCGGGCCTTTCCTACCGCCACCTGTTCGTCATCGAAGCAACCGACAGCGCCGCCCCTGACAGCGCTCGGGCGCGGCCCCTCACGCGGGGTTTCGTGTCGTGGAATGGCGGCGCGTGGATGCCCGGCGGGCGGCAGGTCATCGTCAGCGGCAACCCGCAGACGCGGCGCCACCCCGACCGCGAGCGGCAATCCAACCTCTACCTCGTGGACGTGGCGTCGGGGCGAGTAGTCGAGCTGCTGCGCCGCGACGGCTTCTCCCTCGGCGCCCCTGCACCCGCGCCCGACGGCAACCACGTCGCCTTTGTGCAATCCGACCTGTCGGATCAGGGCTTCGCGCAGTCCGAAATCGGCGTGTACGCACTGGACGGGCGGACGGAGCCGTTTCTCGTCACGGAGGCGTTCGACCGGTCGGCGGGCGCGCCCCGCTGGTCGCCCGAGGGGCGTTTTCTCTACTTCACCGCCGCCTCGGACGGCGGCGTGCCCCTCTACCGCGTCTCGCCCTTCGGCGCCGACCTCTCAGACGAGGCCGCCGAAGTAGATTCACTTGCCCTCGCGGACACGATTGCCCTTCCGGGCGATTCCCTTGCCGCTGACGCGCTTGCCGCCGATTCCACGCTGCTGAACAGCTCCGAGAGCGCATTCCAGGTCGAGCGGCTGACGGGGCTGGAAGGGGGCGTGGGCAGCTTCGACGCCACGCGGTCGGGCGTCTTTTTCGTCGTCACACGCGTCGAGAACCCGTCCGAACTCTACCGCGCCGACCTGCGCTTCAGCGCCCCCCGCGCCCTGACGCGCCACAACGCCGGCTGGCTCGAAACGCGCCGCGTCGCGCGCCCCGAGGCGTTTTCGTACACCACGCCCGACAGCCTGGAGGTGGACTACTGGATCATGAAGCCCGCCTTTTTCGAGGCGGGGCAGCGCTACCCGCTGCTTGTCGAGATGCACGGCGGGCCGGCGGCCATGTGGGGGCCGGGCGAGGGGTCCATGTGGCACGAGTTCCAGCTTTTCGCCGCGCGCGGCTACGGCATCGTGTACAGCAACCCGCGCGGCTCGGGCGGCTACGGCTACCGTTTCCAGCGCGCCAACTACCAGAACTGGGGCGCCGCCCCCGCCGCCGACGTGCTGGGCGCCGCCCACCGCGCCGCCGTGCTGCCGTGGGTGGATTCCACGCGGCAGGTGCTCACGGGCGGCTCGTACGCGGGCTACCTCACGGCATGGATCGTGGGCCACGACGGGCGCTTCAAGGCCGCCGTGGCGCAGCGCGGCGTGTACGACCTGCGCACGTTTTTCGGCGAAGGCAACGCCTGGCAGCTCGTCCCCACCCACTTCGGCGGCTTTCCGTGGAGCGACACCACGTTTGTGGCCGCGCCCGCGCGCATCGCGGCGGGCGACAGGGCGCCGGCCCTCGCCTCCGATAGCCTCGCCGCCGACACGATGCGGGTGGACCGCGTCGTCCGCCCCCGCGTGCTGGGCCGCGCGGCCCCCGGCGACAGCGTGGAAGCGGCCCCGCTGTCCATCCCCGAGCTGCTCGCCCGCGAGTCGCCCATCACGTACGTGGCGCAGATCCAGACGCCGCTGCTCATCATCCACGGCGACCAGGACTTGCGCACGGGCTACGTCCAGAGCGAGATGCTGTACCGCAGCCTGAAAGCGCTCGAAAAACCCGTCGAATACGTGCGCTACCCCGGCGCCGGCCACGAGCTTTCGCGCAGCGGCAACCCCAAACAGCGCCTCGACCGGCTGCTGCGCATCTACGAGTTCATGGAGCGCTACGTGCGCTGACGGCG
>CBDUCD010000260.1:0-4358 GCA_965365535.1 uncultured Rhodothermales bacterium
GGGCGCCTGCTCGTGGACGGCGTGCCCGTTTCGCCCGGGATGCCTTCGGGCAGGCGCCCCGCCCGCCTCGCCCTGCGCCGGGGCCTGCACCCCTTTGGCGTGCGCAGCCTCCACGAAGAGCCGCAGCGCGCCCCGTCGCTGACGTGGGCGGGGCCGGGCTTTGCGCGCCAGCCCATCCCGCCGAGCCGCCTGTTCCACCCCGCCCAGTAGCGCCATGACCCGTTTTCTGCTTTTGCTCGCCGCCCTCGCCGCCGCGCTGCCCCTCGCCGCGCAGACGCGGCCTGACACGGCGGCGCCCCTGTCCGTGCAGATGGCCCGCGCCGTCATGCAGCGCCGCCCCCTCGTGCGCGAGCGCTGGGACTACGAGACGGGCACCGTGCTGCGCGGCATCGAAGAGCTCTGGAAAGCGACCGGCGACAGGCGATACCTCGACTACATCCGCGCCAACGTGGACGCCTACGTCGGGCCCGACGGCACCATCCGCACCTACAAGCTGGAGGACTACAACCTCGACAACCTCAACACGGGCGCGCTCCTGTTCGTGCTCGACGCGGAAACCGGCGACCCGCGCTACCGCGCCGCCGCCCGAACCCTCCACCAGCAGCTCGAAGGGCAGCCCACGACGCGCGAGGGCGGCTACTGGCACAAAAAACGCTACCCCTACCAGATGTGGATGGACGGGCTGTACATGGCCGAGCCTTTTGCCCTGCGCTACGCCCTCGAATGGGGCGACGCGGCCCGCCGCGACAGCGCCCTCGACCACGTCGCCCGCCAGTTTCTGCTGGCCGCCCGCGTGCTGCGCGACCCCGCCACGGGCCTCTACTACCACGGCTGGGACGAGACGCGCCAGATGCTGTGGGCCGACTCGCTCACGGGCCGCTCCTCCCAGTTCTGGGGCCGCGCCATGGGCTGGTACGCGATGGCCCTCGCCGACGTGCTCGACACGTTTCCCGACACCCACCCCGACCACGACGCCCTCGTGCGCCTTTTCCAGGACTACGCCCGCGCCGTCGTCAACGTGCAGGACCCCGTCGCGGGCGTGTGGTGGCAGGTGCTCGACCAGCCGGCGCGCGCGGGCAACTACCTCGAAGCGTCGGCGTCGTCCATGTTCGTGTACGCGCTGTTGAAGGGCGTGCGGAAAGGATGGCTGCCCCGGGATGCCTTTCTCGGCCCCGCCCGTCGCGGCTACCGGGGGCTCGTCCGCGAGTTCGTCCGCACGGGAGAGGATGGGCTGCCCAGCCTTACGCGCGTGGTCAGCGTGGGCGGGCTGGGCGGCGACCAGGACCGCGACGGCTCCTACGAATACTACCTCTCCGAGCCCGTCGTAGATGACGACCCCAAAGGCGTCGGCCCTTTCATCCTGGCGAGCCTCGAAATGGAGCGGCTCGGCCTCGACACCCCCTGAACCCATGCAGCGCGAATCCATGCCGAGGGCTTTTCTCGCCCTTCTCGCCCTTGCCGTGCCGGCCCTCCACGCCCAGCCCGCCGTGCCCGTCACCGTGCGCAACCCGCTCGAGGTGCCCCGCCCCGACGAGGTCGTCGAAATCCCCTGGCCCGACCTCGCCGGGCGGCTACCCGGCCTCCGCCCCGACGCCGTCCGCGCCATCGAGGCCGGCAGCGGCATGGAGCTGCCTTCGCAAACGCTCGACCTCGACGGCGACGGCCTGCCCGAGAAGCTGCTCGTGCTCGTGAGCCTGTGGCCCGCCGAGACGCGCGCGTTCCAGGTCGAAGGCGTGGCGCCCGCGCAGCCCTACGCCCCCCGCGTCCACGCCATGCACGACGCCTACCGCGACGACCTGGCGTGGGAAAGCGACCGCATGGCCTGGCGCACGTACGGCAAAGGGCTGTGGCAGGCCAGCGAGTTCGAGCCGCTCGTCTCCTCCGGCATTGACGTGTGGCCCAAGCGCACGCGCAGCCTCGTCACCGAAAAGTGGTACGCCAAGGGCCACGACGCCTACCACGTGGATACGGGCGAGGGCGCCGACTTCTACTCCGTCGGCCCCACGCTGGGCGCCGGCGGCACGGCCGTCTGGCAGGCGGACACCCTCTACCGACCCGAAAACTTCGACGCCTGGCGCATCCTCGCCAACGGCCCCCTCCGCGCCGTTTTCGAACTCGACTACGGCCCGTGGCGCGCCGCCGGGCAGCAGGTGCGCGAAACCAAGCGCATCACCATTGACGCCGGGCAGCACCTCTACCGGCAGGAAAGCCGCTACGCCGCCCCCGCCCCCATCCCCGCCGCCGTTGGACTGGTGGACCGGCCCGAGGGCGTCGTCGAGATGGTGCGCGGCGGCGCGGCGTGGACGTGGCTGAGCCTGTGGGGACCCGTCGAGCGCAAAAATGGCGGGCACGGCAGCCTGGGCACCGCCGTCGTGGTGCCCACGGGCGCGATGGGGCGCATCGAGCGGGCGGGGCACCACCTGCTCGCCACGGGGATGGCCCCGCCCGGCGCCCCCGTCGTCTCGTACGCGGGCGCGGGCTGGACGGCCAGCGGCGACCCGAGCGGCGTCGAGGGCTGGTGGGCGATACTCGACCTGCTGGCGCTGCGGCTGTCGGCGCCCGTCGTCGTGACGGTGGGGCCATGAAAAGACGTGTTTTCGCCTTCGCCCTCGCCGCCCTGCTGGCCGTCGGGGCCGGGCCGCCGCGCCCCATCACCGTTTTCGTCGCGGGCGACTCGACGGCGGCGCCCAAGCGCGCCGACCGCCGGCCCGAGACGGGGTGGGCCGAAGTTTTCCAGTCGTTTTTCGACCCCGACGAAGTGCGCGTCGTCAACCTCGCCCGCAACGGGCGCAGCACGCGCACCTTTATCGAAGAAGGCCGCTGGGACGCCCTCGTCGAAGAAATCCGCCCCGGCGATTACGTGCTCATCCAGTTCGGCCACAACGACGAGTCGGAGACCAAGCCCGACCGCTACACGCCGCCCGACGCGTTCCGCGCCAACCTCGCGCGCTTCGTCGCCGACGTGCGGGCGCGCGCGGCCACGCCTGTCCTGCTCACCCCCGTCGTGCGCCGCCGCTTCGACGCCGAGGGCCAGTTTTACGACGTGCACGGCGTGTACCCCGGCCTCACCCGCGCCGTCGCCGCCGAGATGGACGTGGCCCTCGTGGATCTGCACCGCGCCAGCGAGAAGGCCGTGCGCGGCTACGGCGCCGAGGGCTCGAAGGCCCTTTTTCTCCACCTCGCGCCCGGCGATAGGGCCAACTACCCCGACGGGCTGACGGACGACACGCACTTCTCGCCCGTCGGCGCCCGCCTCGTGGCCCGCCTCGCTGCCGAGGGCCTCGCCGCGACGGGCCTGCCCCTGGCCCGCCTCGTCCACCTGCCCGCCGCGCCGCAGGCGTACAGCGCCGTCGTGGACGCGGGGTACGCGGGCGAAAATGGCGCGGCCGTCGAAGGCGTGCCCCATTTCCAGACGGTTGGCGCCGCCCTTGCCGCCATCCCCTAAACGCGCGACGGCCCGTACCGCGTGCTGCTGCGCAACGGGCGCTACCGCGAAAAGCTCGTCGTCGCCGACGCCGACGTGCACCTCGTCGGCGAAAGCCGCGCGGGCGTCGTCGTCACCTACAGCGACGTGGGCAGCACGCCCGGCCCCGACGGCCAGCCGCTCGGCACGTGGCGCAGCGCCTCGGTGCGCGTCGTAGCGCCGGGCTTCCGGGCCGCCCACCTGACCGTTGAAAACGGCTTCGACTACCCCGCCAACGCCGCCCTGCCCGACGGCGACCCGGCCAAAAGCGCCAGCCCGCAGGGCGTCGCCCTCATGCTGGACGCGGGCAGCGACCGCGCCGTGCTGGTAGATGTGGCCCTCGTGGGCTACCAGGATACCTTTTTCGCCCAGTCGGGGCGGGCCTACGTGGGGCGCTCCCGCATCAGCGGCCACGTAGATTTCATCTTTGGCGGCGGCCAGGTGGTGTTCGACGCGAGCGAAATCGTCTCGCGCGACCGGCGGGGCAAAAACCCGACGGGCTACGTGACCGCCCCGAGCACGCCGGCGGGCTATCCGTACGGCTTTCTGTTCGTGGACTGCCGCTTTACCAGCGAACCCGGCGTGCCCGCCGGCTCCGTCGCCCTCGGGCGCCCGTGGCACCCGGGCAACGACGAGGCGGCCAATGGCAGCGCCGTCTTTGTGCGCTCGTTCATGGACAGCCACATTGCCGGCGACGGCTACGCGCCCATCTCGGCGCAGCGCGAGGACGGCACGCGCGTCTGGTACGACCTGACGCCCGTTTCGCGCTTTTTCGAGTACGAATCTGCCGGGCCGGGCGCGCTCGACGGCCCCCGCCGCCCCCGCCTCACGCCCGAAATGGCCCGCTGGTACACGCCTGCCCACGTGCTGCGGGGCTGGCAGCCCGAGACGGGCG
>CBDUCD010000261.1:0-4355 GCA_965365535.1 uncultured Rhodothermales bacterium
CGCCGCGCGTGGTGCTGTTCTCGCGGAAAAAGTAGCCTATCTGGCCTGATCCGCCCACGCCCACCACGCCAACGTCGCGGCCAGCCCGGCGAGGCACGTGGCGCCCACGCCCGCATAGCTTGCCGCGCCCATGCTGGCCGCCTCGGGGCCGCCCATGCCCGCGTACAGCGCAGGCACCGACCAGGGAAAGGCAGCGCCCCATCCGGCGGCGGCTACGACCTGCGCCAGCACCAGCGCCACAATCGCCGCGCCCATCGGGGGGAGATAGCCGCGCCCGGCGCTGGCCGCGAACGCGATGGGCGGCACGAGGGCGACGGTCAGCCCGGCGGTAACGGCAAACGCGCCCGTGGCGTGCCAGAAAGCCCGTGGCGACGCGGGCGGCAGCCCGATGGCCGCGCCCACGCCCAGCCCTATCAGGTACACCACGCCCGTCAGCGCCGCCGCCCACAGCACGACAGTCCCGAACTTGGCCGCCACGAGCGCCGCGCGCGGCGTGGGGAGGGCCAGCAGGTCTTTGACGGTGCGGTCGGCAAACTCGCGCCCGAACACCCAGGCGGCGACGATGCTGAACAGCAGAATGCCGCCCACGGCAACCGTCTGGGCCAGAAAGCCGAGGTACGCCGGCCAGTCGGCCACGCTGCCCACGACCTGCGCCTTGGCGCTGATGAGGCCCAGCCGCCGCGCCATCTCGGGGTCTCTGGCGACCACCATGAAAAAGCCGCCCGCCAGCGGGGCAAGTGCAAAGCCCAGCGCCGTCGCCAGCGGCATCCGCGAGCGGCGCGCCTTGAGCAGCTCGACCTGGAAGGCCGCCTTCAGGTTGGCCGTCATCGGGTTGGGGGATGCGCGTCCACGAGACGCAGGAAGTAGTGCTCCAGGTCTTCCTGCTCCACCTGGAGGTAAACGGGCGGGCACCCCGCCTCGACCAGGCGCACGGCAACCGTTTCGGGGCGTTCGAGCGCCCCGGCGTCCTGCACTTCGAGGGCGCCCTCGGCGGTTATCGCAGCAGACAGGCCGGCGCGGCGGAGCGCGGCGCAGGCGGCGCCGTCGTCGCGGGTGCGCACCACCAGCCGGCGGCGGCGCTGCCGTTCGAGGTCGGCCACGTCCAGCTCCTGGAGCAGCCGGCCCCGGTGGATGATGCCGATGCGATGGGCCATGCGCGACACTTCGCCGAGCAGGTGGCTCGACATGAAGATGGTGACGCCTTCCTCGCGGGCGAGGTGCCCCAGCAGCGCGCGGATCTCGACGATGCCGGCGGGGTCGAGCCCGTTGGCGGGTTCGTCGAGCACGAGCAGGCGCGGCCCGTGCAGCAGGGCTTTGGCCAGCCCGAGCCGCTGCGCGTTGCCCAGCGAGAGGGTGCCCGCCCGCCGGTGCGCGTAGGACGCCAGCCCGAGCCGCTCGATAATGTCACCGACGGCGCCGGCGGGCGTGCCCGGACGCAGCCGCCGGGCCACTTCCAGGTTTTCGCGGACGGTGAGTTCGGGATAGGCGTACGGCGTCTCGACGAGGTAGCCCACGCGCGCCCACGGCGTCGGGGCGCCCCGGCGGATGCGCTGGCCCAGCACGAACACGTCGCCCGCGCTGGGGGCCACCATGCCCAGCAGCATCCGGATCGTCGTGGTCTTGCCCGCGCCGTTGAGGCCCAGAAAGCCGTAAATCTCGCCCGGCGCCACGCGCAGCGAGAGGTCGTCCACGGCGCACACCGCCCCGTAGCGCTTCGCCAGCCGTGCGGTTTCGATGGCGGGAGTCATGGGGCGCGAGGGGTGGCGGGCAGCGTCTGGCAAGCTACGCCGCGCCCCGGCTGCCGGAATGGGCTGCTCCGCCCATCTGCACGGGTGAGCCTTATCCCGCTTCGATGCCCCTTTTGCCGTCACGCCGCCCGTGCTGCTCGTCTCGCGGAAAGGGGGCGGCTTTCAGGGCCGGTAGAGCCACGCGCTCCGCTGCGGCCCCCGGTCGTGACCGTAGCCGCCGGTGATGAGCACGCGCCCGTCGGGCAGCAGCGCCGTAGCCGAAAACTGACCGGCGAGGCGCGCATCGCCCGCTACCGCTGCAAAAGCGCCCGTCTGCGCATCGTACACCTCGGCGGTTTCGGCGCCTCCTGCCAGCAGCACGCGCCCATCGGGCAGCAGCAGGGAGGTGCCCTGGTGTTTGTAGCGCGGCTGCCGCAAAGGGGCATCGGCCCGAAAAACGCCCGTCTGCGGGTGGTAGCGCTCGGTGCTGCGGTACACGCCCCGGCTGTCCCGCTCGTCCGTCCCGCCGGTGATGAGCACGTCTCCGTCTGCAAGCAAGAGGGCGTCGTGTTTGTGGCGCCGCACCGTCATGTTGCCCGCCGGGGTGAAGGTGCCCGTGGCCGGGTCGTAAACCTCGGCGCTGGCGTAGAGCGTGATGTCCGCGCCCCGGCCCCGGTGCCCTCCGGCGACGAGGACGCGCCCGTCGGGCAGGCGCACCGCCGCGTGGCTTTCGCGCGGCACGGTCATGCTGCCCGTGGGCGCGAAGGTGCCCGTGGCCGGGTCGTAGAGTTCGGCGCCTGGCAGAAACGTCCAGCCCGTGCCCACGCCACCGGCCACGAGCACGCGCCCATCGGACAGCAGCACGGCCACGTGGCCTGCCCGCGCGCCGTGCATCGCGCCGGTAACGGAAAACGTGCCCGTGGCCGGATCGAAAAGCTCGGCGCTGTCGAGATAGGTGCCCCGCGCGTCGTAGCCCCCGGCGATGAGGACGCGCCCATCGGGCAGCCGCGTGGCCGTATGGCTGTGGCGCGGCGTCTGCATGGGCGCCGCCGGGGCAAACGTGCCCGCGCGGGGATCGAAGAGTTCGGCGCCTGCGGGGGCGTTTTCCTGATCCGTGAAGCCCCCGGCGACGAGGACGTGTCCGTCGGGCAGCAGGGTGGCGGTGTGGGCGGCCCGCGCCTGCGCCATGGCCCCGGTAGCAGCGAGGGCGTCCGCCCCGGGCAAGCGTTCCTGCCGGGCCGCGGCGGGCCGCTCGCACCCGGCGGGCAGCAGGCAACCGAGGACAAAGGCGATCAGGGCGGTGGCGTTCACGGGCGTTTCGCGGTCGGGAGGTGGAAGGCGTGGCGGGCTGCGCCAACGTAGCGGCGGGCCGTCCCCGAAAGCAATGGGGCGCGGCAAACTGCCCGTGCGGTTTATGGCCAATCGGGCCGAGGCGGCTTGCGCGGCGGCGCGCGGGTGTGTACCCTGACGCCGAAGCCTTTTGCGCCGTGCCTTTCCGCCCTGCCCTTTTGCTGCCTCTGCTCGTGCTCGCCGCCGGCTGCGACGTGTTCGCGCCGCGCACGCCCGAGCCGCCCGACACGGGCAGCGGGCCGTTCGTGCAGCCCGACACGCCCGACCTCGTCGTCCAGAACCTGACGGAAAGCCTCGCCACGCTCAACACGACGGCCTACCGGCGGTCGCTGGGCGCGGGCTTTCGCTTTACGCCCACGCCCGCCGCCCTTTCCCGCGACGCGTTCTGGGCGTCGTGGGGGCTGGCCGAGGAGGAGGCGTACTTCCGCACGCTCGTGGCCGCCGCGCAGCCCGGCGCCACCTACAGCCTGCGACTCGCGGACGTGGGCACGCCCGAGATTGGCGAGGCGCGCTACGTGCTCGACGCCTCGTACGTGCTCACCGCCCTCCACCGCCGCCCCGACGCGCCGACCGTGGTGCAGGGACGGCTGCGCTGGACCATCACGCGGCAGGACGACGGACTGTGGTACCTCACCGACTGGACGGACGAGGCGCTGGGCGGCGCGCCTTCGTGGAGCGACCTCAAAGCCGCCTTTATCCAGTGAAAACGCTGGCACTCGCCGCCCTCGCGGCGCTCGCGGCGTGCAACCCGTTTGCGCCCGACGTGGAGGAGGGCGACCCCTTCGGCAGCGGCGCGGGCGACCCGCGCACCCTCGACGGCTTTTTCGTCGCCTTCCAGAGCGCCTACGAACTGCGCGACATCGCCCTCTACGAACCCCTGCTCGACTCGTCGTTCACGTTCGTCTATTACGACTACGACGCGCAGGTGGAGCGGGCGTGGGGCTACGCGCAGGAACTCGAATCCACGCGCCGCCTTTTTGCCGAGAGCGAGACCGTGCAGCTCCGCTGGAATCAGGTGCTCGTGCGCGACGTGGCCGCGCCGCCGCTCCAGGCCCGCATCGTCCGCTCGTTCGACCTGACGGTTTCGCTTGCCGGCGGCGAGAGCTTTCGGGGCAACGGCAACGTCAACTTCCTGCTCACCCGCGCCGACACGTCGGACGCCTGGCGCCTCGTCCGCTGGCGCGACGAAAGCGAGTTGTAGGCCGGGGCGCCGCGTGCCGACACCGCGTGCCCGGCACAACAACACAGAGGCTGCCTCCCATCCGGAAGGCAGCCTCT
>CBDUCD010000262.1:0-4354 GCA_965365535.1 uncultured Rhodothermales bacterium
TCCCACTTGAGCACGTTTTCGGGCGTGATGCTGTTGAACTGCTGCGCCACGAGGGCGGCGCCGGCGGCGTCACGCCCCTCGAACTGATCGGCGTTGAGGGCCGCGCCCACGCGAAAGTCGCCGCCGAACACGTCTTTGAGGGCGGGCGGCGCGTCGGGGGCAGGCAGCGGCGCTTTGGACTGTTCGCACGCCGCGAGCAGCCCCAGAAAAAGGACGAGCGCGCGCGCCGGGCGGAAAAGGGAGGCAGCAGGCATGGCGAAACCGGGGTTGAGGCGTGGAACCGGGCTTGGGGGCAGCGCGGGGCGGCCTATTCGGACAGCGCGCCGCGCCGCTGCGCCAGCTCCTGCTCGATGGTGACCATCGCCGCGTCCCGCAGCGGGTAGAAAAACATGATCGCGCCCCCGATCACGCCAAAAATCGCCGGGTAGAGGCTCATGATGAGGCGCACCCCGCCAAGTGCCTCGGGGCTCTGCGGCGCGTTGGGCACAAAGCCGTAGGCGCCCAGCATCCAGCCGACGAGGCTGCCGCCCAGCATCAGCCCCAGCTTGAGCATGAACAGCGAAGCCGCCATGATGAGGCCCGTCGCGCGGCGTCCAAACTTCCACTCGCCGTAGTCGGCGGTATCGGTGTAGATGGCCCACTGCAACACCGCCACCGACCCGGAGAAAAACCCGAACAGGATGTTGAGCCCGTAGAGCATCAGCACGTTTTCGGGTTGCAACCAGAAAAACGACGCGCCCAACAGCGCGCTGACGATGAGAAAAACGGCGTACGTCGTTTTGCGGTCCATCACCCGCGCGTAAAGCCCCGTGCTCATCGCCCCGATCAGCGTCGCAATGGTGCCCATCGTCACAAACGACGACGTAAAAACGGTGTACGTCAGGCTGATGGTGGAGCCGAAAAGACTCAGCTGCTGATCCTGGACGAAGTAGCGGAAGTAGTACGGCGTCGCCGAGCCGCGCATGACGACAAACGTGAGCTGGAAGAGGGTCGCGGCGCCGACGAGCACCCACGGTTTGTTGCGGACGAGGTCTTTGAGGTCGTCGCCAACGCTGCCCTGCTGCACGCCTGTCAGCACCCGCTCTCTCGTCAGGAAAAACGTGCCCAGCAGCAGCGCCACCACCAGAAAGCCGTAAACCACCATCGTGTACTGCCAGCCCGCCTGCTCGCTGCCCCCGCCCAGCTTTTCGACCAGCACGAGGGCCGTCGAGCCGATGATGAACTGACCGACAAAGGCGGCCACGAAGCGGTACGTGGACACCTCGGCGCGCTCTTTCGCGTTGGGCGTGAGCACCCCCATCAGCGCCGAGTACGGCACGTTGACGGCCGTGTAGAGCACGATGAGCAGGCTGTAGCTGAGGTACGCGTAAATCAGCCGCCCCGACGCGCCCAGATCGGGCGTCGTGAAGGCCAGCACCCCGCCAATGGCGAGCGGCACGGCCAGAAAGCCGATGTACGGGCGGAAGCTGCCCCACCGCGTGTGCGTGCGGTCCACGATGACGCCCATCATGGGGTCGTTGACGGCGTCGAAAACGCGGGTAAGCAGCAGCATCGTCCCCATCGCCCCCGCCGAGATGCCGAACACGTCGGTGTAGAAGATGGGCAGGAAAACGACGAACGTCTGGAAGTAGATGTTCGAGGCGGCGTCGCCCAGGCTGTAGCCGACTTTCTCCTTGAAGCTCAGGCGCCGGCGCGTGCCGCCGGCGGTGGCGGCAGAAGGCGCCGGCGAGGTGGGGATGGCTTCCATAGACGGGGGCTGCGGTCAGCGGGTGACCTGGAGGGTGAGCGTCGTGAGGTCGGCGTCGCGGCTCGACGTGCCGACCATGAGGTCGAAGGCGCCGGGCTCGACGGTAAAGTCCATGTCGAGGTCGAAAAAGGCCAGCTCGCGGGGCGTCACGTCCAGCGTCACGGTCTGCGTCTGCCCCGGCTCGAGCCAGACGCGCGCGAAGCCCTTGAGCTCTTTCACGGGCCGCGTGACCGAACTCACCCGGTCGCGGATGTAGAGCTGGACGGTTTCCGAGCCGGCCCGCGCGCCCGTGTTGGTCACGCGCACCTGCACCTGCGTCGCCTCGTCCGGCCCCATCGCCGCGCGCGTCAGCCGGGCGTCGTCGAGGCGGAAGGTGGTGTAGGAGAGGCCAAAGCCAAAGGGAAAAAGCGGCGTCGTCTCGCTGAAGAGGTAGCCGCGCCGCGCCGACGGCTTGTGGTTGTAGAAGATGGGTAGCTGCCCCGCCGAGCGCGGAATGGAGATGGGCAGCTTGCCGCCGGGGTTGAAGTCGCCAAAAAGCACGTCGGCCACGGCACCGCCCGTTTCCTGGCCCAGGTACCAGCACTCGACGAGGGCCGGCACCGCCGCCGCCGTCTCGCCGATGGCGAGCGGGCGCCCGTTGAAGAGCAGCACCACGACCGGCTTGCCCGTCGCCACGAGGGCGTCCACGAGTTGCTGCTGCTGCCCGACGAGGCCCAGGTCCGTCCGGTCGCCCAGGTGGGCGCGCGACCACGCCTCGCGCGACGTCTGCTCGTTGCCGCCCAGCGCGAGCACGACGGCATCGGCGTCCCGGGCCACCTCGACGGCCTCGGCAATCTGCCGGGCGTCGCTTTCGGGATTGGAGCGCACGACCGCGTCCACGTTCCACGCCCCGCCGACGGTGATGGGGCAGCCTTCGTGATAGACGACCTCGACGCGCGCGCCCAGCTTTTCGCGGATGCCGTCGAGCACGGTCACGTCGTGGGCGGGCACGCCGCTGTAGCCGCCCAGCAGGCTGCGGTGGGCGTTGGGGCCGATGACGGCGAGTTTTTTGAGCTTTGCCGGGTCGAGGGGCAGCAGGTCGCCGTCGTTTTTGAGCAGCGTGATGGCCTCGCGTGCCGCCTGCCGCGCCAGATCGCGGTGCGCGGGGTCGCGCGCCACCCGCTCGGCCTCGTCGGGGTCGGCGTACGGGCTGTCGAAAAGGCCCATCTGAAACTTGACGCGCAGCATGGGCGCGACGAGGCCGTCGAGGTCCGCTTCGTCCAGCGTGCCCTCGCGGACGAGTTCGACGAGGTGGCGGTAGCAGTCGGGTTCGGGAAACTCGATGTTGACGCCCGCGCGGACGGCCAGGGCGGCGGCCTCCTTTTTGTCGGCGGCCACCCTGTGGGCGTGCGTGTCGGGCCGGTCGTGGAGTTCCCAGATGGCGTAGTAGTCGCTGACGACGAAGCCGGTAAAGCCCCACTCGCCGCGCAGCACGTCGCGCAGCAGCCAGCGGCTGGCGTGCGAGGGCACGCCGTCAATCTCGTTGTAGGAGGCCATCACGCTGAGGGCGCCGCCGCGTTGAAGCGCTTCCAGAAAGGGGAAGAAAAACGTCTCCCGCAGCACGCGCTCGGACACGTTGACGGGCGCGCAGTTCTGGCCCGACTCGGGCTGGCCGTGGGCGGCAAAGTGCTTGAGCGTGGCCACGACGCGCGTCTTGTCGCGGAAAAGGCCGTCGCCCTGGAAGCCCTGCACCGCCGCCACGCCCATCTGCGCCACGAGAAACGGGTCTTCGCCAAAGGTCTCCTCGACGCGGCCCCAGCGCGGGTCGCGCGCCACGTCCACGACGGGCGTGAGGGCCTGGTGCGCGCCGCGCGTGCGCGCCTCGCGGGCCGCCATCGCGTAGAGCGTTTCGACGAGGGCGGGGCGGAACGTGGCCGCGAGCGCGATGGGCTGGGGAAAACTGGTCGCCCCCACAGCCGCCAGCCCGTGCAGGCACTCCTCGTGGAACATCACCGGGATGCCCAGCCGCGTTTCTTCGAGGAAAAAGCGCTGGATGTCGTTGGTGAGCTGGGCCTGCTGCCGGGCCGTGCGCCCCTTTTCGGGTTCGTGGCCGCTGCTGCCCGCGTCGCTGGGCCGTCCCACCTGCCCCAGCCCGTGGCCATTCCCGAAGGCGGCGCGGGCTCGGGCGGCGTCGAAGCGCCCCTCGGCGTCCACGAGCGTCTCGGCCTTTTGCTGCCACACGCACGTCATCTGCGCGGCCTTTTCCTCCAGCGTCATCCGCGCCAGCAGGTCGGCCACGCGCGCGTCGGCGGGCAGGCCCGGGTCGCGGTAGCGAGGTTTTTCGGAACCGGCGGCGGTGCGGGCGGCAGAAAGGGCGGGGTCGTTCATGCGGGGCGGCATAAAAGGGGCAGCAGGCGGAAGCTAAGCGCATCTATCGCGCCCGAGAGGCTGCCGGGCAATCCGCGCCTTTTTCTCCGGCGCCGGCTCCAATCCGCAAAAAGCAGGCAGCCCGGAAACGGGTTGCGCTTCCGGGCTGCCTGCCCTTACCAGAAGTCCCCACCGAAGCCGCCTACCGCACGACGGTCACCGTGCGCACGAGCGTTTCCCGGTCTGCCTGCAACCGGACGA
>CBDUCD010000263.1:0-4336 GCA_965365535.1 uncultured Rhodothermales bacterium
GGAGGGCGTGGAACAGGCTGGGCACGTCGTGCCGCCACGCGGGCAGCACGAAGGAGGCGGCCAGCCCTTCGGCGTCCGTCAGGATGCCCAGCCCGATGGCGAGCGCGAAAAAGACGCCGGCATCCCCGGTCAGAAACAGTTCGGAAAAGCCCAGCAGCAGGGCCAGCCCCCACGCTTTGGCCGACCACATGTGGTAGGCCGCCTGCCTGCCGAATTTGTAGTGGTCGAGCACGGCCCGGCTGCCTTCCAGCAGCACGATGGCGCCGAGGCCCGGCCCGTACGCCGCCACGACGGCCGGATACCGGACCACCACGAGCACCCCGACGCACAGGTAGAACGCCGTGTCCGCGAGGCTGTCGGCGCGGCGCAGCCGTTCGGTGGCCACGCCCAGCCGCCGGGCGATGATGCCGTCGAAGATGTCCGTCAGCGTGGCGGCGCCGAGGAGGCCGAACAGTGCGGCACCCGGCCATCCCGCCCACCCGCCGATGAGCAGCACCGGCCCCAGCACGACGCGGGCGGCCAGGAGGAGATGCGGAATCCTGCGCAACAGGTAAGACGCCATGCCCGGTCAGAACCAGTAATCTTTCATCCGACCGAGAAACGCCGTCGTGATGGGGTAGCCCGACGCATCCCCGATGCAGGCGTCTGTGCCGCACCTCGGGCACACAGCCGTCAGCCCGCCACGGGGTTCATCCACCCACGCCTCGATTTCGGCGGGCGCAAAAATGGACAGGCAGTAAAAGCACCCGCACCTCTCACTCGCGGCCACTTCGTCCCGGTGGCCCGATGAATGCCGGTGCGCGGCGACGTGTGCCTCGGGTTTCACGCCTGCGGTGGGCTGGAAAAGCGGCCGCATCAGCGCAGCAGCGTGAGCGTCTGCGTGCGCACTTCGCCGCCGGCTTCGAGGCGGACGAGGTACACGCCGCTCGACTGCGCCGACGCGTCCCAGTCCACGCGGTGCGGGCCGGCAGCCAGCACGCTGCCGTCGGCGAGCAGGGCGACGGCGCGCCCCAGCGCGTCGAAGACGCGGAGCGTCACGGGGCGCGGCGCGTCGAGCGTGAAGGCGATGAGGGTGCGGTCGCGGAAGGGATTGGGGTAGCTCTGCTCCATCACGACGGCGGCGGGCCGGGCGTCCTTTTCGTCCACTGCCGTTGCCGTGGCGCGGGCGAGGCGCAGGTCGTCAATGTAGAGGGTGCCGTAGGCGGCGCCGCCGGCGTAGGAAAGCTGGAAGCTGTCGAAGCGCAGCGCGCCGCCGTCGAGGGTGCCGTTGCCGATCCACGTGCCAGGCGTTTCGCGCGACAGATCCCACTCGACGAGTCGCCAGCCCAGCCAGTCCACCCGGTGCCACGGGCTGACCTCGTGCTGCGAGGGGCCGTCGTTCACGGCAAAGCGGAACTGCGTGCCGCTGGCGTCGCCGAAAACGTAGGCCTGCAGGCGGTACGAGGCGTCGAATAGGCGGTTGCCGGGGGCGTCGTCCGGCAGGTACTCGCGGATGAGAAAGCTGCCCGTCTCGGCGGGGCGCCAGCCGTAGTGGAGGGCCATCGCCTGGTGCCCGCTGAAAGGCGCGAAAAACGTCGTGTCGGCGGCGAAGAACGTCGAGTCCGCCACGATGGTACCGGTCGTCGTCGAGCCGCTCTGGAGGGGCTCCCACCAGCGGGCGGCAAAATCGCCCTCGAAGGTTTCGATGGCGGCGGTCTCGTCGGCGTCGGCGCGCGTCTGGAAAACGAAGGAGTAGGTGCGCGTGACGGCGTTGCCCACCAGGTCGCGCAGGCCGGGCTGGACGCGCATCCGGTAAAACGTGCTGGGCGCGAGCGGCGCGTCGGGGGCAAACCACACGACGGTCTGGCCGCCGGCGTCGCCCGCGTGCACCGTGCCCGCGACGGCGCTGCCGCCCGCTGTGGGTTCGAGCACGAAGCCGCCGGGCGCGATGGTGGCCGGGTCTATGAGTTCGCTGAAGGTGATGGAGACGATGGGCTGCCGCTCGACCTCGCGCGCGTTCGAGGCGGGAAACACGCCGGCGATGGAGGGCGCGACGACGTCCGGGGCGCCCGTGCGGAAGGCGAGCCTGAACGCGTCGCCCGCCGAGCCGTCGGCGTTGCCGTCGAGGGCGTAGCCGAAGGGCGAGCGGGCGCCCGCGCCAATCGTCAGCGTGTAGTCGGTAAAGGCGGCCAGCGTGTCGGGCGTGAAAACCACGCGCCGGTTGCCATTCTGCCACGCGAAGCGGCCCGTAACGGCGGGGCTGATGGCAAACGCCGCCTCGACGCTGGCGCGGTCCATGGGCCGCGAAAACGTGAGCGCGATGGGGCTGGTGATGGGAAAGCCCTCCTGCCCTGCCGTGGGCGACGCCAGGGCGACGACGGGCAACCGGTTCGAGACGAGGTCGAGGTCGAGGGCGGTGAAAAACGTATCAACAGGCGTGACGGTCGTCGTGAACGGCTCGAAGCCCTCGGCCACGACGCGGACGACGCTCTGGCCGGGCGCCGCGTCTTCGACGTAGTAGAAGCCGTTGCGCAGCGCGCCGGGGTCGCTCGAAAAGCGGTTGAAAAGGGATTCGTACGTGTCCGTCGTGTACGACCTGTCGCCCACTTCCACGACGGCGCCGTTGACGGGCAGGCCGCTTTCGACGTCGCGCACGTAGCCGCGCACGATGTGGACGGGCGGGCGGGCGGCGCCCCGGTACTGGAGAAAGCTCCAGAAAATGGCCCGCGCCTCCATGCGCTTCCAGTCGGCGTTCATGTTGCGCTGGTTCTGGTCGGGGTTGGTGTGGAAGCCGGCCTCCGACAGCGTGGACGCCATGTCCGACTCGCGGTTGACGTGCAGGTACGGGTACTTATTGGCGTGCTCGAAGGGAAAGCCCTGGTAGAACGTCCGGTCGGCATAGGGGCCGCGCCGCCCGATGCGCATGGCCGCCGTCAGGTTGACGTCTATGAAGCCCGCCACCACCGATCCGCCCCGAGGCGTCTTTTCGACGGTCTCGCCGTTTTCGCGCCAGCCGCCGTACATGACGAGCGTGCTGTTGGCGTCGGCGCCGCCGGCGTCGCTGTGGATGGAGTGGAAGTAGGCCGCGCCGACCGTGTTGGCAAAGTCCGTGCGCTCGGTCAGCGACACCTGGACGTCGCCCGTGGTGCGCGTCATATAGACGTTTGCGGCGCCGATGTCGGTTTCTTCGACCAGGAGGCGGCGCAGTTCGAGGCCCACGGCGAGGGTTTTCTCGGCTTCCGAGTAGCCGAAAATGCCGCCGTTTTCGGTCAGGCTGTGGCCGGGGTCAATGACGACGCTCCAGCCGGCGAGGCCGGTAACGGGCTGGGCGCTGGCGGAAAGGGCGAGGCCGAGGCCGAGCGCCGCGCAGAGGGTGAGACGAGGCATGGCAGCTAGTAGGCGACGGGAAGCAGGTACACGACGCCCGCGTCGGGGTCATCGAAGGCGATGGCGGCGCCGTCGGGCGTCCAGGTGGGATAGAGTTCGGTCGTGGCGCGCGTCGCCGTCAGGCGCGTCTCGCCGCCACCGTCGGCGCCGATGGCGAACAGGTCGGCGCCCGTGAGGGTGTGGCCGTCGTCCTCGACGCGCATAAAGGCGATCCAGCGGCCATCGGGCGACCACGTGGGATGCTCGCCCCGCCCGAGCAGGCGCAGGTTGCGCCCGTCGGCGTCGGCGACGAACAGCCCCTTGCCCATCACGTGAAGCGCCACGCGGGCGCCGTCGGGCGAAAAGACGGCGCTCAGGATGGGCTGCCCGGCGGCGGGCACGGCAAGCGCGGCCCCCCCGTCGGCGTCCACGAGGGCGTCGCCCGCGACGAGGGGGCGCGTTTGCCCGGTTTTGCCCGAAAGGGGCGCGAGGCCCGTCGCCAGCTTTTGCGGGCGGCCGGGCTGCGGCACGAACAGGGCGGCGCCATCGGCAGACCACTGCGGCAGGGCGACGGGGCCGGCGGCAAAGTCGCGCACGAGCCGCCCTTCGCCCGTGGCGACGCTGAACACGCGGACGGCGTTGCGCCGGCTGCCGTCCTCTTCGATGCGGGCCACGCGCGCCGCGACGTGCTGCCCGTCGGGCGCCCACGTGGCGCCAAAGCCCGCGCCCACCTCGTCGGAGAGCTGTTGCAGCGCGCCCGTCTGCATATCGCGCACCCACAGGCCCGTGTAGCCCGGCGTCGTGAGGGCGACAAAGCGCCCGTCGGGCGAGAACGTGGGATGGGCAAAGCCGTCGGCGGCATCGGTGAGGGCGACGGGCGCGCCCGTGACGCGCACCTGCGCCATCGCGGCGGGCGCCAGCACGAGGGCCAGCAGCAACAACTGTTTCATAGGGCGGACGGGTGTGGAGGCGGGAAGATACAGGTTGTTGG
>CBDUCD010000264.1:0-4325 GCA_965365535.1 uncultured Rhodothermales bacterium
CACGTACGTGCCGGCGGGCAGGTGGCTGCCGTCGAAGTGGTAGAGCTTGCCGCCCGCGTCGAGCATCCCGTCCACCAGCACGGCGACTTCCTGGCCCAGCACGTTGTAGATGGCCAGGCGCACGCGCTGCGGCTGCGCAAGGGTAAAGGGAATGGCTACTTCGCCCGTCGTGGGGTTGGGGTAGCTCGTGCCCAGCATCGTGTTGCCGGCAGCGACGGGTACCCCGGCCACCTCTTCCACGCCCGTCGTGATAAAGGCGCCGCCCGTGAGGAGGGCGCGCTTCGAGCGGCCCGCCGCGTTGCCGTAAAGGCCGCCGGCGTTGCCCACGCGGATAAAGCGGTTGAGGCCCTCGTCGCCCGCGTCCTTGTCCGTGATGTCGGCGTCGAGCGAAAGCGTCAGGCCTTCCGCCGGGTCGAGCAGGGGCCAGGCAAAGCGCTTGAAGACGGCCCGCGTGGTGGCGTTGGCGATGTTGCCGGCCAGGCTGGCCAAGGGCACCTGCCATTCGAGGTAGTAGCCCGTCTCGTCCTTGAAAAGCTTGCTGGCCGCCGTCGTGTTCTGGATCGTCGTGTCCACCCGCCCGCCGTTGTAGGTCTGCACGGCGCTGCCCGTCACGGCGCTGCCGGCGCCATCGCCGTAGGGCAGCGCGCGGACGATGATCTGGTAGTCCGGCCCGAGCGTGGTCTGCGTGTCGTCCGTGCCCGGCTTGATGCGGTAGGCCGAGCCGCCCGACGACGTGAGCACGGTGTCGGCCACGGGGTCAACGAAGTTGAACGAGGTGCCGCCCCAGCCCTCGACGTGCGGCGACGTGGGCAGCCCGCTGATGTCGTAGGCGCCCAGGTACAGCGACAGGTGGTCGTAGTTGAAGCCCAGGTTGGGCGTGTCGGGCGTGTCAATCATGGGCGTGCCCTCGTCGCGGATGATCATCGCGGCGTACATGTTCTCGTCGTCCATCTTGAGGGCGATGTAGCCCGAGAAGTCCGCCGGGCTGGCCGGCTTGCCCTGGATGGCCGGGTTGCCGTTGGGCTTGTAGAAGCCCAGCTTGTCCTGGCTGACGCCAATGAACTGGGCGTCGCGCCAGTCCTGCACGTCGGCGTCAACGGTGACGTTCTGCTGGGGCTTGTAGTCTATGAAGTAGCGGGAGGCGGGCGGGAAGTTGCCCGGCTTCGACAGGTCCACGATGCGCCCGCGCTGGGAAAAGCTTTTCGAGTCGCGCCACAGGCTCGACAGGTCGCCGATGCGCAGGTAGCGGTTGGCGCCCTCGTCGCCCTGGTCCTTGTCCGTCAGGTCGGCGTCGAAAACGATGACCTTGCCGTCTTCGGGCACGAAAAGCGGCCAGTCGAAAAGCTTGTACTCGCGGCTGGGCTTGGCAATCTGACCGGCGAGGCTGGCAAAGGGCACCTTCCATTCGAGGTAGTAGCCCGTCTCGTCGTCGAACAGCCTGGTGGCGCCCGTCAGGCCCGCCAGCGTGGTGTCCACGAGGGCGCCGGCGTAGCTGAAGGCGCGCGCGGCCTCGCCCGTGACAGGCGAGCCGTCGCCCGTATAGTCCACGGCGCGGAAAAGCAGCTGGTAGTCCGGCCCCAGCGTGGTCGTGGTGTTGTCGGCGCCCGGCCTGATGCGGTAGGTGCGCCCCGCCGTGATGGTGTCGCCTTTTTGCGGCGTGTCGCGCGGCTTGTAGAAGACGAACTCGCCCGGCCCCTCGACGTGCGGCGAGCCGGCGCGGGTGCCGATGTCGTAGAGTCCGAGGTAAACCGAGAGGTGGTCGTAGTCGAAGGCCAGGTTGGGCAGCGCCGGCGTGTCAATCAGGGGCGTGCCCTCGTCGCGCACGATGGCGGCGAAGTACACGGCCTCGTCGTCCATCTTGATGGCGAAGTAGCCCGAGAAGTCCGCCGGGCTTTCGGGGCGGCCCTGCACGGCGGGGTTGCCGTTGGGCTTGTTGAAGTTGACCTTGTCCTGCGAGAGGAAAATCCACTGGGCGTCGCCCCAGTCGGACACGTCGCCGTCAACGGTGACGGGCGTGCCTTTGTAGGCGATTTCGTAGAGCTGGGACGTGGTGGCCTGGGTGATCTGCGCGCGAACGGAAGCGGTTCCGAACAGGCCGAGCAGGCCGAGCAGTAGCGCCTTGTGCATAGCGGGTCTCGATGGTGGGAAAGGGGCCGAACGGCGGTGAAGATAGGGCGCGGAGGCCCCTTTACGAGGGCAATGGGGCGTGCCCGCCGCCAAACTGGCGCGGCCTTCACAGGCGGCGTTACCCGTTGTAACGTCGTAGCTTGGGCAACCATCCCCTCCACCCCGGCCCTCTATGTTCAGCCTTTCTTCACCGCTGCGGCGTGCCGCCCTGTGCCTGCTCGCCTGCCTGCTGGCGCCCCCGCTGGGCGCTCAGACGTACGAAACGGGCGTGCGCGGCGTCTGGCTGACCAACGTGGCCTCGGACGTGCTCAACTCGAAGGAGAAAATCGCCGAGGCGATGGACTACCTCAAGTCGCGCGGCTTCAACGTGGTCTTTCCCGTCGTCTGGAACAAGGGCTACACGCTCTACCCGTCGCAGACGATGGCGGCGACGGTTGGCGAGGCGTACCGGCAGGACCCGTTTTTCGCCGGTCAGCAGCGCGACCCCCTCGCCGAGATCGTGGCCGAGGCGCGGCGCGTGGGGCTCGAAGTCATTCCCTGGTTCGAGTTCGGCTTCTCGTCGTCGTTTTCGCAGGACGGCGGCCACATCCTGGCGGCCAGACCGCAGTGGGCCGCCAAAACCGTGGACGGCCAGCTGGTCGTCAAAAACGGCTTCGACTGGATGGACGCCCTCAACCCCGAGGTGCAGGACTTCATGACAAGCCTCGTCGTCGAAGTGCTCGACGCCTACGACGTGGACGGCTTCCAGGGCGACGACCGCCTGCCGGCGATGCCTTCTGAGGGCGGTTATTCCGACTACGACGTCGCGCTCTACAAAAGCGAACACGGCGGCGAAGCACCCCCCTCATACGCAAAGGACAGCGACTGGCTGACGTGGCGGGCGGGCAAGCTCACGCGCTACCTCGGGCGGCTCTACCGGACGGTCAAGGCGCGCGACCCCCACCTGCTCGTCTCGCTCTCGCCCTCGCCCTACTCGTTCGGCTTTACCGAATACCTGCAAAACGTGCCCCGCTGGGTGGATTCGAGCTACGTGGATTTGCTCCACCCCCAGCTTTACCGCTACGACGTGGGCAGCTACAAAAGTCTCGTCCAGCAGACCGTCGGGCCCACGCCCACGTCGGGCGGCGGCTACGTGCCCCGCGAAAAGCGCGAAATCCTGGCGCCGGGCATCCTCACGCGCGGCGGCGGCGGCACGAACGGACCCGACTACCTCGTCGAGGCCGTCCGCTACAACCGCGAGTTCGGCATCGGCGGCGAGGTGTTTTTCTACTACGAATACCTGCGCGACAAAAACCAGTATGCCGCCGACTCGCTCTACAAGTACTTCTACCACACGCCCGCCCTTCTGCCGGGCCGCGACGGGCTGCGGCGCCCGCCGGGAATAGTCGTCAACGAGACCGACGCTGCGGCCCGGCTCGTGGGCGAGTGGACGCAGGACGAGCGCGCGCCGGGCTTTGACGGGGTGATGCGCTTTGCCCCTGCGGGCGTGGGCGCCACGGCCACCTACGCCCTCGCCGCGCCCTACACGGCTACTTACGATGTGTACGCCTTTGTGCCGCGCTTCCGCTCGGGCGCCACCACGGACGCTTACTACGCCCTCCGCAACGCCCGGGGCGACTCGCTCGTGACGCGCGTGGATCAGCGCTCGACCTACAACCAGGGCTTCGTCCTGCTGGGCACGATAGGCGCCGCCGCGGGCACGGACGTGGAGGTGGTGCTGCGCCCCGACCAGGTCAGCGACGGGCGCGCCACCTACGCCGACGCCGTCCTGATGGTGCTCAACCGCAAGGAAACCCCCGACCTCGTCATTCCCGTGGCCGCGCAGCCCCCCGCGCCCTCCCCGGCCCCCACGTCGCCCCTCGCCCTCGGCACCGCCCTGCCCAACCCCACGGCGGGCGCCGCCACGGTGGCTTTTACGCTGGCAACAGGCGGCCCCGTCCGGGCGCGCGTGTATGACGCGCTCGGGCGCGCCGTGCTGACGCTGGCCGGGGGCGAGCCTTTCGGCGCCGGCACCCACACGCTGCGCGCCGACCTGTCGGGCCGGGCGGCGGGCGTGTACTTCGTGCGCGTCGAGGCCGGCGGCACCGTCCGCACCACTCCGCTCGTCGTAGCCCGGTAAGTGTGTATTGCGTGTTCCGCTCGGCTCTGCCTCGCTGCGTATTGCGTATTTCGCTCGCGTTGCTCGCTACGTATTGCGT
>CBDUCD010000265.1:0-4322 GCA_965365535.1 uncultured Rhodothermales bacterium
GTCGTGGCCGAGGACAACGCCGTCAACCGGCGCGTCGTCTCGCGGATGCTGGAGCGCATGGGCCACCACGTGACCCTCGTCGAAAACGGCGCCGAGCTGCTCGAAACGCTGGCCCACGCCCCGTTCGACGTGGCGCTCGTGGACGTTCACATGCCCGTGATGGACGGCCTGACGGCGGCGCGCCACATTACCGCTGGCCTGGACGGGGCGCCGCGCCGCCCGCACCTCGTGGCCCTCACGGCGTCGGCGTTTGCCGAAGACCGGGCCGCCGCCCAGTCCGCCGGCTTCGACGATTTCGTGTCCAAGCCCATCGGCCTCGACGCCCTCGAAGCCGCGCTTGCAGGGTGCGGCGTGGCCGCCTGACGGCTGCCCTTTGGCGTTACGCGTCGTGCGGAGCGAGTTCTGCCGGGTGCAGACTCAGATACTCCCGCACCTCCAACTGCATCCGGTCCAACTCCGCAAGAAATCCGGATACGGATGCATGGTAGTTGTGAGGATTGGCTTCCGTGATGCGCAGGTGCGACACCTGGCGTTGAAAGTTTTCAATCCGCTTCAGCGTGGCGTTTAACTCCTGGTCGTTTGCAATCATCATTATTCTGCAATTTCGACGATACCTCGTTCTGTGCCGTCGCGTTTGATCTGCCATTCTTGAATCGCCTGCTGTTCACCCCCCAGGGCTGCCAGCCGGCGAATCCAAAAAACGCTACATCCAAAATGGCTCTGTGCCGTTCCATGACTGAACAGGAGCCGGGTTTCGCCCTTGATCAGGCGCACGTCGAAGTCGTCGTCCATGATGAGGAAAACGTCCACGTCACCCGGCTCGTGTTTGTTGGTGACGAACGAGCCGAAAACGACGAAGCGCGCCAGGTGTGCGGACGACGCGGCGATCTGATAGACGCGTTCGAGGCGATGGCCGAGATGTTTGCGGCGGTCGGAGCCCGTGCCAAAGCGTGCCACCGTTTCAGCAAGCGAGGCCTGGTAAACGCCCGCCGGGAGATCGCCATGTGCGTTGAAAGGAGGCAGCATACGGCCTGATCGGGACTTCCGGCGTCAGCCGAGGGCGGGGCGGCGGGCGGCGCGCACGTCGGCCAGGCGGCGCGTGAGGGCCAGCACGAAGCCCGCCGTCAGGATCAGGATGCCGATCCACAAAAGGCTGATAAACGGCTTTTCGTACGCCTGCACCACGATCCAGTCCTCGGGCGCGACCGTCACGCCGTCGAAGCCGAGGGTGACGCGCTCGGTGTCGACGTTCATCTTCACGAACGTGACGCCGATGCCCAGGTCGGGCACGCGGGCCTGCAAATACTGCTGCACGCCGCCGGGCAGCACCATGTACACGGGCCGCAGCGTCTGCACCTCGCCCGTGGCGACGGTGGTGAGTTCGAGCACGGCGGCCACGGCCACGGCGCTGTCGGGCACCATGCCCTCGGGCACGTGGGTGTCGTAGCCTTTAAAGGTCACGCGGTAGGCGCCATTGCCGATTTCGGCGGTTTCGCCGCGCGCCATCTCGAGTTGTCCGCGCGTGTCGTCGCCGGGCTGCTCGAACATGGCGGAGGGGGTGACGGCGGCGTAGATGTCTTTTTCGACAAACGCGCGCACGTCGGGGTGCTGAATCCACTGGCCCTTGGCCGTCTGGTACACGACGGGCGCGAGGCGGAAGGTGGAGCCGTCGGGGCGCGTGAAGTCGAGCAGGAAGCGGTCGTAGCCCTCGTCGGTTTTCTCGCGCCCCGCGTAGGCGACGGCGTAGTCGGGGCCTACCTGCCGCTTTTCGCCGCGCGTGAGCACGAAGTTGTCGCGGCTCTGGCCTGTGCCCGTCGCCATGGCCACGCCGCCGCGCCCGATGGCGTTCGAGAAGCCGCTGGAGGCCAGCACGCCCAGGATGACGAGGGCAAAGCCGACGTGCGAGAGGGCGCCGCCCGCCAGCCGCGCGTTGCCCCGCCCCACGCGCCACAGCACGAAGGCGTTGCCGTAGAGCGCGAAAAAGCCCATCAGCAAAAGCAGCAAGAGCAGGATGCCCGTGCTGTGCTGCGCCCAGAACCCGCCCAGCCCTTCCAGCACGCCTGCCTGCACGGCAGCCGTCTGGGCGCCGGGCGCGGGCGCCGCCGTGCGCTGCGCAAACGGCGTCAGCAGCAGGATGGCCGCCGTGGACGCGACGGCAAGCCCGAGCGGGCGCACGACGATGCGGTTGAGCTGCTCGACGCTCATCCGGTGCCACCAGAAAAGCTGCCCGAGCGCGATCAGAAACGTGATGCCGACGGCGAGTGGCAGCGACCACTTGTTGTAGAACGTGATGGGCACCGCCGCCGGGTTGTCGCGGAACAGGCGCCCGAAAATGGGGCTCGACGTGCCCAGCAGAATCACGGCGGCCAGGGCGCAGAGCAGCATCGCGCCCGAGAAAATCATGAACTCGCGCGAGAGGTACGGCGGCTCGCGGTCGGGGCGCGGCAGCTCGCGCCAGCGCAGCGCCAGCATCCCGAAGCCCGCCAGCGCCATCGCGCCCATCCACACGACCAGCTGCGCCGACAGCCCCAGATCCACGAACGAGTGGACGGAGATGTCGCCCAGAATGCCCGAGCGCGTCAAGAACGTCGAATACACGACGAGCATAAAGGCGAGGATGGACAGCAGCAGGGCGGCGCGGTGGCCGCCGGCGGTCTTTTTCTGCACCAGCATGGCGTGCAGGGCTGCCACGCCCACCAGCCACGGCACCAGGCTCGAGTTCTCGACGGGGTCCCACGCCCAGTAGCCGCCAAAGGAGAGCGTCACGTACGCCCAGTAGCCGCCCATCGTGATGCCCACGCCCAGCACGGCCAGGCTGACGAGCGTCCACGGCAGGGCAGGGCGCACCCAGTCCGTGTAGCGCTTTTTCCACAGCGCGGCAATGGCAAAGGCAAACGGCACGATGGTGAGCGCAAAGCCGGTGAACAGCGTCGGCGGGTGGATCACCATCCACGGGTTTTGCAGCAGGTCGTTGAGGCCCTGCCCGTCGGCGGGCACGAAGCCCGGCACCTGGAGCATCGGCGCCTGGGGAAAGCGCTCGGCCAGCGTCGCAAACGGCGACGAGCCAATGCCAACCGGCCCGAGTTTCAGCCCCACGATCATCGAAACCAGAAACACCTGGCAGCCCGCCACGACGGTCATCACGGGCATCTGGTAGTCGCGCGGCACCCACCGCAGCAGCGCCAGCCCGACGTACGCGTTGAGCATCATCCACAGGAAGAACGACCCTTCCTGCCCCGCCCAGAACGTCGAAAGGAGGTAGCTGAGGGGCAATCCGCGCGACGAGTACTGGTACACGTACGCGTACTGAAACTGGTGCGTGACAAGTAGATACAGCAGGATGCTGCCCGCGACGGCGAGCGCGCCCGTCATGGCGATCCACGCCCACCCGCCGATGCGGCGCCACGCGGCGTCCCGGTCGGGGTGCTGCGCCGCCCGAAAAAAGCCCGCGACGGCCACGAGGGAGGCCACGAACGCGACGAGAACGAGAATCTGACCCAGAATGCCAGGCATACGGAAGGGGGCTGGATGGACGCGGGCGTAACGAAAACGCCCCGCCGGGTTCCGGTCGGGGCGTGGGATTCCAGCTGAATTGGTGGCGCTGCTACGGGGCGTGCAAGTGGTTTTGCCGCACCTCGCGACTCATGCCCGGGGCGGCGGCTCGGCTTTCAGCGGCTGTGCTTTAAGTCGCCGCTGCCGCTCATGCTGGCGGTCGAGGTAATACTGCACCAGCTTCCGGGGGTCGTGTCCGCATTCTGCCGAGATGCGGTGCCGCACCTCGCGCACGCGCTCGATGGCTGGGTCATGCTGCATCGTCGGGGCCTCCGATGAGTTGTAAGGGCGTCACGAGTGCCGGGACGAAAAGCCCCAGCAGGGTGTTGATACGCTTGATGTGGCCGAACTTGTTCGCGTTGGCCAGATGCCGGCAATTCCAGGTCAGCAGAAAGTCGCACTTGTGGTAAGACGCCAGCGCCAGGTGGAGCGCGTCGCCCAGCGGGTCTCCCGGCATTACCCGGTGCAGGATGTAGGCTTCGACGATGTCGGCTACCGCTGCCGTAACAGGGAGTAAGGCAACGTCCTCGATAAGGGAAAGCGCTTCCGCTTTGATGGGGTGGTCGCCACGTTCGAGTTCGTCAACGACCGCGTCGGAGGTGACGAGTTCGTAGGCCGAGCGATGCTCGTCCCACCACTGGCGCGTCCACACACGGCGCGCCACCATATCAGGCTCCACGCGCACCTCGTGATAGAAGCTCGGGATGGTCGTTTCGATGTAAACCCTGCTGCCTGCCATGCGAAATCGAGAAATGCGAAGCCGAGGAAAC
>CBDUCD010000266.1:0-4309 GCA_965365535.1 uncultured Rhodothermales bacterium
AGCGGGCCATGTGGCGCGGGTGCAGGTTGAACATCACCTCGTAGTACGCCGGGTTGTCGAGCCCGAAGCGCACGTACGCGCCGCACATGGCGCGCAGGCGGGCAAGGGGGTCGGCAGCGCCCGCCCGCGCCGCCAGAATCGTCTCGTTGAGGCGGCTCATGCCGCCATCAATGAGGGCGTGGAACAGCGCGTCCTTGTTGCGGAAATACAGGTAAATGCTGGTCGCGCTGTAGCCAATGCGCTCGGCCACCTTGCGCATACTGATGCCCGCGTAGCCACTTTCGAGCAGCAGGTCGCGGGCCGCGCCGAGAATGGCGTCGCGCAGGCTGAGGGCGGTATCGGAGGGGGTTTCGGCCATGTCTTAACGCCGTTAAGTTAACGACGTTAAGGGCCTCTGTCCACCCTTTTGTGGAAGCGCTTCGACAAAAAGCGGGAAGGCTTCCGCCTTTCCCATATGCCCCCGTTCAGCGGCGCACCAGGCGGACGTTGCCCACGCCCGAGCGCAGCGCCAGGCGCGGCCCGCCGCCGCCGATGTCGCCCGCGAACGACTTCGACATGAAGTTGCCTTTCACCTCCAGCCCGAAGTCTGCCGACGCCGAGCCGATGCCCGTGCCTGCCACGACGGCAAAGCCGACGCCCTCCCGCACCTCGGCGGTCACGTTGCCGGCGCCGCTTTCCAGGCCCACGCTGCCGCGCGGCTGCACGTCGAAATAGGCGACGACGTTGCCGGCGCCCGTGCGCACGTCGAGGGCGCCGCGCACGTTGTCGAGCCGCACGTTGCCCGCACCCGTGGACAGGCGCACGTCGCGCCGCACGTCGCGCACGTCCATGTTGCCCGATCCCGTCGAAACGTCAACGGGGCCGTCAATGGCCGTCAGCTCGATGTTACCCGCGCCCGAGCGCCCGTTCACGGCGCCGTCGAGCCCTTCGACCGACACGTTGCCCGCGCCGGCGTCGAAGCGGACGTGGTACTGGCGCGGCACGGTGATGACGAAGTGGACGCGCACGCCCTCGCGCCCGCGCCAGCGCCGCCACACGGTGCCGCCCTCCTCGAACGACGACGAGATGCGCACGTCGCTGCCCTGCTGCGCGATGCGCAGGTCGTGACGCTCCCAGATGTGCTTGGCGTCCTCCTCGCCCGCCACGTCGGCCTCGCGCTCGACCACCACCTCGACGCGGTTGCCCGCGCCCGTGCGAACGGTGATGGTGCCCCGGTCGGCGTCGAGAAAGAGGGTGCCGCCGGGCTCGACGGTAAACTGGCGGCGGACGGTATCTTTGACTTCGGCGGGCGCGTGGGCGCTGGCCACAGCCGGAAACGCGGCCAGCACGACCAGCCAGACGAAAAGATGGATACGGCTCATCGGTTACGCCTCGCTAAGGGGGAAATGCTCTGGCCGCGCCGTACGGGGCGGGGGGCCAAAGGTTACGGCCTCGTGGCCCTCGCGGCCCTCGTCGCGCTGGGCGCCTGCCGCACCGCCGCGCCACCCGTCGCCCCCGGCCCCGTCGCGTGGAGGGCTGTGGACTCGCTCGACGCCCTGCTGCCCGCCGACATCCACGTGTTCACGGCGCGCGACACCCTGCTGCCCCTCGAAGCGTGGTTTGTGCGCATCCCCGCCCGTTACGCCCTGCGCGTGGCCGTGTCCGACGACCCGGCGGACAGGCGCGAAACCACGTCGTCCCTCGCGCGCGACGCCGGGGCGTGCGTCGCCGTGAACGGCGGCTACTTCCGCATGGGCGATTTTCCCGCCTCTGCCGTGGGCCTACTTGTGCAGGACGGGCGCGTGACGGCCCCGGCCACGCGCGAAACCGGCCCCGACAGCGCCCGGCAGGCCGTGACGCGCGCCGCCCTGGGGCGCGGGGCGGACGGGCGCTACCAGGTGGGCTGGGCCGCGGGAGACGACGCCCTCGCCCCGCAGCCGGGTGGCGAGGCACGCCCGTGGCACCCCGCCCAGGCCCTCGGCGCCGGCCCGATGCTGCTCCAGAACGGCCAGTACCGCATCACGGCCTACGAGGAAGGCTTCGGGGGCACCATGCCCCAGCGGCACCCGCGCACGGCGGCAGGCATCGCCGCCAATGGCGACCTGATTCTGATGGTGGTAGATGGGCGGCACGCGGGCAGCCGGGGCGCCTACTTTGCCGAGCTGGCCCGCCTGATGCGCAGCGCCGGCGCCCGCGACGCCCTCAACCTCGACGGCGGCGGCTCCACGACGCTCGTGGTGCGGGGGCGCCTCGTGAACCACCCGACGGGCGGGCAGGTAGAACGCGAGGTGATGAACGCCCTGCTCGTGTTCTGCGAGTAGCGGGAACGCCTGCCCTGCTGCGCGTTGCGATCCGCCCTTTTTCCCCTTTTCGCCGTGCCCCCCGAAACACCCCAGCGCCCCGAAATCCGCCCGCTCAGCCGGCGCGCGTCGCGCCTGTTCGTGATCGCCTGCCTGCTCATCATCGTCGGCACCGCCGCCGCCGCCACGTGGTACCTCTCGCGCACGGCCATCGCCAACCAGGCCCAGATCGAGGCCAACACGGCGGGGTCGGATAGCCTGAACGCGCAGGGCTTCGGCGTGACGGAATACTGATGCGACTGCTCGTGCTGATAGGGCTGGCCGCCGTCGTGCCACTTGCCGACGGGCTTGCGCCCGGCCCCCGCCCCCGCCCCGCCACGCCCGAGACGCGCGCCGTGATCGGGCATTACGAGTCCGACGGCGACGCCCTGCTGCTGTTCGAGCGCAACGCCCTCGTGTACGGCACGCTGGGCGCCCAGAAGTTCGCCCTCCGCCGGCTGGGCGCGGGCCGCTACCTCGCCGTCGGCGCGCCGCGCAGCCTGGGCGGCGACACGCTCGACTTTGCCCTCGAAGGGCCTTTCGCCCTGTCGTTTTCCACCCGGTCGCGCCAGTTTGCGCGCCGGCGCGTCGGCCCCGACGAAGGCGACGTGTTCCGCATCACGCCGCGCCGCCCCGTGGCCGACATCCGCGAGGACGCCTGGCGCCAGCGGGCACCTGCCGAGACGGGCCGCCGCGACGCCGAACTCGTGGACCTGGAGCGCGTCGTGCCGCGCCTCCGCCTCGACGTGCGCTACGCCACGACGGCCAACTTCATGGGCGCCGCCTTTTACAGCCAGGCCCGCGCCTTTTTGCAGGCGCCCGCCGCCCGCGCCCTCGCGGATGTCGCCGACTCCCTCGCCGCCTACGGCTACGGCCTCGTCGTGTACGACGCCTACCGCCCGTGGGCCGTGACGTGGGCGTTCTGGGAGGCTACGCCTGCCGACCTGCACCAGTACGTCGCCAACCCGGCAAAGGGCTCGCGCCACAACCGCGGCTGCGCCGTGGACCTGGGCCTGTACCACCTCGACACGGGCGCCCTGGCCGAGATGCCGTCCGAGTACGACGAGTTCACCCGCCGCGCCGATCCGTATTACGACGGCGGCACGTCGCTGGCGCGCTGGCACCGGGGGCTGCTGCGCCGCGCGATGGAAATGCAGGGCTTTTCCGTCAACCCCGACGAGTGGTGGCACTTCGACTACCGGGGCTGGGACGCCTACCCCATCCTCAACGTCCCCTTCGAGGCGCTCGACCGGGCCGGGTAGCGCTGCTGCCAAAAATTGCGCAGGCGCGCAACCTTTGGGGGTACCCCCGTACGAAATCCGTGTCTCCCCCGTTTGGAGACCGGAGGCATGGGGATGCCTCCTTTGGTGATGTGATGGTGGAAGCCCTCCGGTGTGAAGCCCCGGAGGGCTTCTTTTTGGCCCCTACCCGTCCTCCCGGCGTACGAGCTGCACGAACGTGAAGGCCGGCCGCCCCCCTTCTGCCCCGTGCGCCTCGCGCCACGCCTCGCGGAAAACCGGCCCGACGAGATGCTCGTACGGCGGGAAAAACGTGTCGCCCGCGTAGCTGCCCTCGACGAGGGTGAGTTCGAGGCGATGGGCACGCGGCAGCAGTTGCCGGTAGATGTCGCCGCCGCCGCCCACGAACACGCGCGGGAGTTCGGCGAGGCCCGCGAGCGCCGCTTCGATGCCCCCGTACACCTCGGCCTCGGGGTGGCCGGGCACGGCCCCCTGCCGGCTGACGACCACCATGCGGCGCTCGGGCAGCGGCCCGCCAAACTGGTGCAGAATGCTCTCGTACGTCTTGCGCCCCACCAGCAACACCTCGCCCCGCGTCAGCGCCTTGAAGTGCCGCAGGTCGGCGGGCAGGTGCCACGGCAGCTCCATGCCCCGCCCGATTACGCGGTTGGCGCGTGCCAGCGCAGCGACGAGGACGATTTCGGGCATGGGGGGTTGGAGGTTGGCGGTTGGAGATTGGAGATTGGTCACTGG
>CBDUCD010000267.1:0-4306 GCA_965365535.1 uncultured Rhodothermales bacterium
GACGGCGCGGCGCACCCCGAGTGGCACTTCCACATGCACTTCTACCCGCCCCTCCTGCGCTCGGCGACGGTCAAGAAGTTCATGGTGGGCTACGAGATGCTCGGAATGCCCCAGCGCGACCTCACGCCCGAAGCCAGCGCCGAGCGCCTGCGGGCACTGTCGGAGATGCACTACAAAAAGGCCGCCGCGGCGCCGTGAAAAGAGCTGCCGGGGGGTAGCCAGCACGCGCGCCGGGACAACGGAGGGCGAAAGGGAGGCATAGGCCGGGACACATCCGCCGCGTGTGCCGTAGGAGAGGGGCGCGGCGCCGTGCTGCCGCGCCTGCCTTTTTTCGTTCCGCCTCGCCATGACCTTCCGCCCTCGTTTCTGCCGCCCCTCCCTTTTCCGCCTGCTGCCGGCATTTCTGACGCTGCTGCTGCTGGCCGCCACCGCCCGCGCCCAGGGCCACGAAACGTGGAGCTACAACCTGGGCGTGTACGAGGTAAACGTGCGGCAGTACACGCGGGCGGGGACGTTCGCGGCCTTTGGCACCCACCTCGACCGGCTCCAGGAGATGGGCGTCGGCATCGTGTGGCTGATGCCCATCCAGCCCGTCGGCGTCAAAAACCGGCTGGGCAGCCTGGGCAGCCCCTACGCGGTGCGCGACTACCGGGCCGTCAACCCCGCCTACGGCTCCCTCGGCGATTTCAAGGCCCTCGTCCAGCAAATCCACGCGCGCGGGATGTACGTCATCATAGACTGGGTGGCCAACCACACCGCGTGGGATAACGTGCTCACGACCACGCATCCCGAGTGGTACAGCAAAGACGCCGAGGGCCGTTTCATCCCCCCGCCCGGCACCAACTGGTCGGACGTGATCGAACTCGACTACAGCCAGCCCGGCCTGCGCGACTACATGATCGACGCGCTGAAATTCTGGGTCGAAGAAACGGGCATTGACGGCTTCCGCTTCGACGCCGTCTCGTTTGTCCCGACGGATTTCTGGCAACGGGCGACGGCTGAACTCAAAGCCTTCAAGCCCGACATTTTCCTGCTGGCCGAGGGCGAGGGGCCGCAGTGGCACGCCGCCGGCTTCGACGCCACGTACGGGTGGGGGCTCTACGGCTTTGAAAGCGGGCTGCTGATAGACCTGGTGCAGGCGCGGCGCGTGCCGTCCGCGATCGCGGGCTTTGCCGCCTCCGAGCGCGCCCGCTACCCCGCCGACGCCTACCGGATGTATTTCACCTCCAACCACGACGAGAATGCGTGGCACGGCACGCCCACCGAGCTTTTCGGCGCCGCCGCCGATGCCTTTGCCGTCCTCACGGCCACCTTTAACGGCCTGCCCCTCATTTACGGCGGCCAGGAGGCGGGGCTCGACAAAAGGCTGCGCTTTTTCGACAAGGACGAGATCGTGTGGCGCAGCGACCCGCACGCGGCGTTTTACAGCCGCCTGCTCCACCTCAAAAAGCAGCACCCGGCGCTGTGGAACGGCGCGCTGGGCGCCCCGCTCACCCGCGTCTTCACCACCGACGACAACCACGTGTTCGCCTTTCTGCGCCAGCAAGAGCAGGATCGCGTTTTCGTCGCCCTCAACCTTTCCAGCCAGCCCGCCACGGTAACCCTCAAAGGCACCCTCTTCACGGGCGACTACTGGAGCCTTTTCGCCGACGCGCCGCTCGCGCTCGACTCCGCCGCCGTGCTGACGCTGCCCGCGTGGGGCTACGTCGTCGGTTTCGATTCGAGCCGGGTCAACACGGGTGTCCGCAATCCAGGCTCCGGCGGCGCGGACGGGCGGTTGCAGAGCGCGCCCAACCCCGCCCGCGCCACCACGACCGTCCAGTACGCGCTGGTCGAGGGCGGGCCGGTTCGGCTGGCCGTTTTCGACACGCTGGGGCGGCAGGTAAAGGTGCTGGTGTCGGAAGGGCAGGCCGCCGGCCCACACGAAGTCCTTTTCGACACGTCGGGGCTGCCCGGCGGGCTGTACTACTACCGCCTGCAAACAGCCCGCCACACCCAGACCCACCCCCTCGTCGTGGTGCGCTGACCCTCTACGCCTTCCGCATGGATTTCCCGCCCTTTCCCGGCTTTACGCCTGCCGCGTTCCAGTTTCTGCGCGACCTCAAAGCCAACAACAGGCGCGACTGGTTCAAGCCGCGCAAGGAAACCTACGACGACGAGCTGCTGTGGCCGCTGCGCTGCCTCGTGCAGGACGTGGCTGCCGGCGCGCGGGCCGAGGGATTGGCCCTCGCTGGCGACGCGCAGCGCTCCATTTTCCGCATCTACCGCGACACGCGCTTTTCCCGAAACAAGCTGCCCTACAAAACGCACGTCAGCGCGTACCTGTCGCCCACGGGCGACAAGGAGGCGCAGGGCGGCGTGTACGTCCACGTCGAGCCGGAGGGGTGCTTTCTGGCGGCGGGGTGGTGGCAGCCCGAGCCGGCCACGCTGCGCCGCTGGCGCAGCCGCATGGCCGAGGCGCCCGCCCCCTTCGAGGCGCTCGTGGACGCCCTCGCCGACAAAGACCTCCACTTCGACCCCGCCGACAGCCTCAAAAGGATGCCGCGCGGCTTCGAGGCGTTTGCCGGCACGCCCCTCGCGGACGCGCTCCGCCTCAAGTCGTTTACCGTCAGCCGGCGCGTGCCCGACGCGGCCACGATGGCGCCCCTTTTTACCGGCGACGTGCTGGCTTTTGCGCGCGACGTGCAGCCCCTCGTGGCGTACGGCGCTGCCGTCGAAAAAGGGGGCTGAAGGGCGTCAGGCCGCGACGGCTTCGACGCGCGTGATCTGCGGCACGCTGCGGCGCAGCGCCTGCTCGATGCCCGCGCGCAGCGTCATGGTGCTCATGGGGCACGAGCCGCAGGCGCCCAGCAGTTCGAGTTCGACCACCATCGCCGGCGTCACGCCCAGCAGCCGCACCGATCCGCCGTCGGCCATGAGGTAGGGGCGGATGGTGTCGAGGGCCTCCTCGATCTGCCGGTGCAGTTCGGGGCTGGCGTGGGGTTCTTCGATGGGCGTCAGCGGCGCGGACATCTCTTCGGGCGGGCTTGCGATGCGCGAAGGTACGCCCGCCCGTCTGAAAAGATCATGCAGCCGGGTTCAAGATTCGCCCCGCAAACAGGATGGCGCCCGTCGTCCGCTCGCGCAGCACCACCACGTACGGGCGATCCACGACAAACGGCGGCGGCGTCCGCGGCCCGGCAGACGTGGTACCCACGCCCACTACGGTTACGGCGGCGGCCTCGGTGCCTTTTTCGTTCATCTCGACAAAGGCGTCCTGCTTGACAAACGAGATGGCGAGCCCGCCCCCTCGGCTGATGCCGCTGAAATCCGCCGCATCCGAAAAGGCGATGCCCATGCCCATGCGCACGAGCGGCGTGTTGAAAAAGCCGCTGTACAGCATCTTGAGGCGCGGCAGCCCGACCTCGAACGAGGCGGGGACGAAGCCGTCCACCACGGCCTGCCACGCCGGCGCGTCGAGCGTGGCGACAAGCGCGTCCACGTCCTGTCCCGCGTCGGGCAGCAGCACGGTCAGGCTGTAGAGGCTGTCGCCATACGGCAGGTCGAGCGCGCGGAAACCATCGCCCTGGTAGTACGGAAACGTGCCCGTCTGGTGCATCATCTTGACGCTTTTCGATTTGCCATCGCGGAGCGTGAAGGGTTCGTCGCGCGTGTTTTTCTCCCTGAAAGCGTACTTCCACGTGGCCTTGAAATAGATGGCGTTCATGAGCACCATCACCAGGTCGTCCCCGATCATGTCAGGGCTCATGATCTCGCCAATGCGGCCGTTCGTGTGGCTGCTGGCCCAGGCGTTCATCGTTTTCGCGGCCTGCGTGGGATTGCCGAAGTCGAGCGGTTCGACCGTCGCGTCGAAGCTTTCCCGGTTGGTCCGGGCAAAGTCCGGCTCGACGGCAAAGCCGGTGCGGCTGTAAATGGCGTTGGCGACGGTAAAGGTGACGCGCGGGTCGAGGTGGGGCAGCAGGGCGATGAGGCCGCGGTATCCCCTGTTGATTTCGCCCGGCGCCATGCCGGTTTTGCCCAGCGCCCTTTCCATGTCGGTGCGCGTCTGGCCCCGCGCGCCGTTCAGGGTCATGCCCAGCGCCATCGAAGCGCTGAGGGGCGAGATAAAGACGTTGTTCTCGGGCGTGCCGGCGACGACGTGGGCGAGCAGCCCGAACGAGAACGCGTTGTCGGCGGCGACGAGGCGGGCTTCGGCGGGGGAAAGGGCGCGCGGCGGCACGGTTTCGCCCCCTTCGCCGGGCGCGGCGGCGTCGCAGGCGGCGAAAAGCGCGGTGGCGGCGAGGGCGAGCAGCAGGCGTTTCATGGC
>CBDUCD010000268.1:0-4305 GCA_965365535.1 uncultured Rhodothermales bacterium
CGGCATCCCCTGCCCGTCGGAGGGGGCGCAATAAGCCGCGATAGATCGTGGTTAAGTTGGCGCATCCGCCTTTTTCGTCCATGCCTTTCTTCTGCCGCGCCCTCTGCTTGCTGCTGCTCGTCGGGGTGGCCCGTGGGGCCGTGGCCCAGCCGCAGCCTGCCCCCGGCGCGCTGCGGGCCGAAGCGCGGGCGCGCCTCGTGGGGCCGGGCGACAGCCTGTTCGTCCTCCACTCCGTCCGCCGGGCGGGCGGGCGCGTGGACGACAGGACGGGCATCGTGCGCGCCGACTACCGCATCGCGGCGCGCCTGGCCCAGCCACCCCCTGACCCCGTCGCGGCGGCGCGGGCGTTTCTGATGCAAAACGCCGCCCGCTACGGCCTCCGCCCCGACCTGGCCGACCTGCGGGTGGCGCGCGTCGTGTCGGGCCGCTACAGCCACCACGTCGCCTTTGCGCAGACGGTGGGCGGGCTGCCCGTGTGGGGCCGCGAAATCCAGGTCAACCTCGACCGGGAGCGGCAGCCCCTGCTCGTCACGAACGCCTACGACCCGGCGCTGGGCGGCACTGCCCTCGGCGCCCGCCAGGTGGACGCCCCGGCGGCGCGGGCCATCGTGGCGGCGCAGCTCGACGCGCCCGAAGGCGTCGAAACGGTCGAGGAAACCGTCGTGCCCCTCGCGCCCGTGCGCCGGGCGTGGCGCGTGGCGGCGCGGGCAGGGGGCGTGGAGTGGGAGTTTCTCGTGGACGGCGAGACGGGCGCCGTGCGCGCCGTCGTCGAGCGGAGCACGCACGGGCTGACAGGTGCGGGACGCACCGCCGCGCCCGGCGCGATGCCTGCTGCCGCGCCCTTCGGGGCCGCGCCCCAAGTCCTCGCCGGCCCGCGCGCCACGGCGATGGTGGACGGGATGGGCCTCGTCTTCGACCCCGACCCGCTTTCGACGGCAGGCGCTGCCTATGGCGCCCCCGGCTTCGTGGACGGCACGCGGCGCGACTCGGGCGGCGAAATCATCGAGGAGAGCACGCCCCAGCTCGACGCGCAGCGGCAGCTCGTGGTGCTGCCCGACCTCACCTTCAGCGGCGGCCTCTACACCCTCGACGGGCCGTACGTGCGCATCGTGGGCGACGCGCCGCCGGGCGGCAGGGCGTACGCGCCGCCCACCGCCACCCGCCCCGACGGCTTCGGGTTTACCCGCGCCCAGGACGGCTTCGAGGCCGTAATGGCCTACTACCACGCCGACAGGGCGCAGCGCCGCGTCCAGGCCCTCGACGTGGGGCGGCCCGTCAACGCCCAGCCGCAGCGCATCAACCCGCGCGGCTTCACCGCCGACGACTCGCGCTTCTACCCCACGTCGGGCCTCATCGCCTTCGGGCTGGGCGGCATTGACGACGCCGAGGACGCCGACGTCGTCTGGCACGAGTACGCCCACGCGCTGCTCCACAGCAGCCAGCCCGCCCTCTACCAGGCCACCGACGGTACGGCCCTCCACGAAGGCTGGTCGGACTACTGGGCCGCCTCGTACTCGCGCGGACAGATGGAACGGGGCGAGGCGGCAGGCGACTGGCGGCAGCTTTTCCAGTGGGACGGCAACAACGGCTGCTGGCAGGGCCGCCGCCTCGACCACCCGGGCCACTACCCCGACAGCCAGGCGTACCCGCCGCTGCCGGGCTGCAACGCGCTGCCCACCATCTACCAGCGCGGGCTGCTCTGGGCCACGACGCTGATGGAGATTTACGACCGGCTGGGGCAGGACGTGACCGACCGGCTCAACGTGGCCTCGCACGCCTTTCTGGGCGGCGTCACGGCGGCGCCCGCCTTCGAGGTGGCCGCCGAAGCCCTCGTCGCCGCCGACGAGGCGCTGTACGGCGGCCAGTACCGGGGCGTGCTGCTGGGCGTGCTGGGCGCGCGCGGCTACCTCGACCCCGCCGCCTTTGGCCCCGTCGTCGCGCACACGCCCCTCATTTCGACCGAGCAGATGGGCGGCACGCGGCCCATCGCGGTCGAGGTGACAAGTGCGGCGGCGGTCGCGTCGGTCGTCGTGCGGTACCGCGTGGCGGGCGGCGCCGAGGCCACGCTGGCCCTCGAAAGCGCCGACGGCGTCCATTTCACGGGCGATTTCCCCATTCCCGACCGGCCCGCCGAGGTCGCGTATTTCGTCGAGGCGCGCGACAGCGAGGGGCGCACCACGCGCCAGCCCTCGGCGCCCGGCGAGACCTTCCGCTTTACCGCCGGCCCCGACGCCGAGCCGCCGCAGATCGTCCACACGGCCCGCACCAGCCTGCCCCTTGCCGCCTGGCCCCCCGAAATCGCCGCCCGCGTAACCGACAACCTGGGCGTGGACAGCGTGTGGGTGGTGTACGCGGTTTTCGGCAGCGACGGCGCGCCGGGCGCTGCGGGCCGTTTCGCGCTCGCGCCCGACAGCGGAGACACCTACCGCGCCCGCTGGCCCCTGCCTGCCGCCGCCCTGTCCGTGGGCAGCCGCGTGCGCTACCACGTCGAGGCGCGCGACATCGCGGCGCGGCCCAACACGGCCCGCCTGCCCGCCGCCGACGCTTTCGAGATCGAGATCGTGGCGCGCGGCAGGCTGGCCTTTTTCGACGCCGAGGGCGAAGCGGCGGGCGTCGGGGCCGGCGGCGCGTGGCAGCAGGGCGCGCCGCGCTACGGCTTGCAGGCCGCGCACACGGGCGACGGCGTGTGGATGACGGGGCTGGAAAGGGCGTATCCCGCCGAGCGCAGCGCCTCGTTCCTGACGCTGCCTGCCCTCGACCTGCGCGGCGACCCGCCGTTTCTCGTGTTCTGGCACTGGTACGATACCGAGCACGCGCCGGGCTACGCGCCCCTGTTCGACGGCGGGCGCGTCGAGGTCTCGACCGACGGCGGCGCCTCGTGGCGCGTGGCGGCGCCCCTGGGGGGCTACCCCGACAGCCTCGCCACGGGCGCGGGCGAGGGCAGCGGCGCCTGGGGCCGGTTTTCGTTTGGATGGCAGCGCGCCACCGTGCCCCTGCCCGCCCGCGCCGGCGTCCGCGTGCGCCTTGCGTTTTACACCGACGCGGGCAACGTCGAACCCACGCGCTACGGCTTCGCGGGCTGGGCCGTGGACGACATCGCCGTGACGACCCTCCTCTCCGACGACACGCTGCCGCCTTTTGCCGAGGCGCTGCCGCCCGCCGTCGTCGTCGAACCCGCCGGGCTGGCGCCGCCGCCCTTCTTTTTCGACGCGCGCGACGAGACGGGCGTCGTGCGGGCCGAGGTGCGGCTGACGCGGCGGGCCGGCGGCGCCACGGTGCGCGACACGCTGCGGCTCGAGCAGATGCCCGGCAGCCAGACGCGCTTTACGGGCGCGCTGGGCGGCACCACGGCCCCCGGCGACGACCTCGCGTACACGCTTTACCTCGAAGACGCCGACGGCAACGGCATCACGTACCCCGAAGGCGGCGCCTTTACCGTCCAGTTCCGAACCCTCCAGCAGCGCGACGTGCTGGCCGGCGCCCGCGACGTGGAGGGCTGGGCGCGGGCCGGGGGCGTCTGGAAGGCGCAGTCCCTCGCGGCAGGCACGCGCGCCACGCTCGTGCTCGCCCCCCTCGACCTGCCGCGCAACGCCGAGGCGCTGCGCCTCCACCTCGAACACCGTTTCAACCTGCCCGCCGGCGCTGGCGGCAACGTGAAAGCCTCGACGGACGGCGGGCGCACGTGGCAGGTGCTCGTGCCCGAAGGCGGCTACCCCGCCCTTTTCGAATCGCCCGGCCACACGATGGACGGCGAGGGCGTCTTTTCCGGCCCCCTCGACACCCTCGCCTCGCGCTTCGACCTGTCCGGTTTTGCCGGCGGGCCGCTGCGGCTGCGCCTCGACCTGGGCAGCGCCCGCGACCTGGGCGACGGGGCGTTCTGGGCCGTCGAAGCCGCCGTGCAGTACGCCGCCTCCGCCGACAGCGCCTTCGAGGTGCCGCTTGCCTTTGCCCTCTCGGGCGCGCAGCCCAACCCCTTCCGCGACGAAGCCTTTATCACCTACACCCTCGCCGAGGCGTCGCCCGTCGAGCTGGCCGTGTACGACGTGCTGGGCCGCCGCGTGGCCCTCGTCGTGGACGCCGACATGCTGCCCGCGGGCACGTACACCGCGCGCCTCGCGGGCGCCGACCTCGCGGGTGGCGTGTACCTCGTCCACCTGACGGCAGGCGCCCGCCACCAGACCCGCCAGGTCGTCCACCTCCGCTGAGCCGGTTCTGGATGGGGGATCGGATTTGCGGCAGAACGGGTAGATTCGCCGCTGCCGGTCGCTGCGAGGCGGGACGGAGCAACCCGGTTCGAGGGTTGCC
>CBDUCD010000269.1:0-4293 GCA_965365535.1 uncultured Rhodothermales bacterium
CCCCACCCTCAGCCTTTTCGGTCGCGGCGGGCTGGGGCGGCCCAGCCCCCTCGATTTCCTGTCGGACGAGGTGCAGCCCTACGCCCTCGCCGGCCTGCGCCTGCGCTGGACCGCGTTTGACGGGGGGCGGGCGCGCCGCGAGGCCGCTGCCGCCCGGCTTCAGGCCCGAATTGCCGAAACCGAGCGCGACGCCCTCGCCCACCGCTTTGCCCGCGACGTGTACGCCGACGTGGAAAGCATCGCGCGGCTCGAAAAGGCCCTCGACCAGGACCGCCGCGCCATCGCGCTGCGCGAAACGGCAGCCCTCGTGGCCGCCCGCCAGCTCGACGAAGGCGTGGGCTTGCCCGACGTGTACGCCGCCCGCCTGGCCGACCTGGCGGCGGCTCGCCTCGCCCAGGATCGGCACCGGATCGAAATGGCCCGCGCCCGCGCGCACCTGCTGTCCAGCTTCGGCCTGTTTCCCCACGAAATGCAATAGCGGCCTTTGCCGCCCGCCGCCATGACCACGCGCCTTTTCTCCCTACTCGCCGCCGCCCTCGCGCCCCTGCTGGGCGGCTGCCGCGGCCTGCCCGACGCCGACGCTTATGGCAACTTCGAGGCCGTCGAGGTCGTGGTTTCGGCCCAGTCGGCGGGGCGGCTGGTCGCGTTTTCCGTCGAGGAGGGCGACCGGGTGGCGGCGGGCGCGACGGTGGGGCTGGTGGATACGGTGCAGATGGCCGCCGGGCGCGATGCCCTCGTGGCGCAGCGGCAGGCGCTCGTGGGCCAGCAGCGCGCCCTGCGGGTGCAGGCCCGCGCCACCGGCGCGCAGGCTGCCGAGGCCGAGGCCGGTGTGGCCGTGCTGGACGCCCAGCTTGCCACGGCGCGCGAGGAGTACGCCCGCACCCAGCGGCTTTTCGAGGGCGGCGCCGCCACGGCCCGCGAACTCAACGAGCGCGCCGGCGCCCTGGCCGCCCTCACGGAGCAACTCGGGCAGGCCCGCGCCCGCCGCGCCACCGCCGGCGCCCAGTCCGACGTGCCCACGGCGCAGGCCGACGCCTTTGGCGGCCAGATTGCCGCCCTCGACGCCCAGATCGCGCAGATCCGCGACCGCATCGCCGACGCCACCATCGCCAACCCCACGGCGGGCACCGTGCTGTCCGTCGTGGCGCGGCAGGGCGAAACCGTCCAGCCCGGCAGCCCCCTCTACACCGTCGCCGACGTGTCGCGGCTGCGGCTGCGCGCCTTTGCTACGGGCGACCAGCTTCCGCGCCTCAGGCTGGGGATGGCCGTCGAGGTGCTCGTGGACGACGGCGCGGGCGGCCTCGAAAAGCGGCGCGGAAAGGTGGTTTCGATTGCCTCCGAGGCCGAGTTCACCCCCACGCCCATCCAGACGCGCAGCGCGCGCGGCGACCTGGTGTACGCCTTTCTCGTCCAAGTGCCCAACCCCGACGGGCGCCTCAAAATCGGGATGCCGGGCGAAGTCCGCTTTCTCGACGCCGCCCCCTGACCCCTCTACGCCATGCCCGACAGCGCCGCGTCCGTCGAGGTCGAGGGCCTCGTGAAACGCTACGAAAGCACCGTCGCCGTGGGCGGCGTGTCGCTGGCCGTGCAGCCCGGCGAGCTTTTCGGCGTCATCGGGCCGGACGGCGCGGGCAAGTCCACGCTGTTCCGGCTGCTCGTGACCGTCGTGCTGCCCGACGCGGGCAGCGGGAAGGTGGACGGCCTCGACCTGGTGCGCGACTACCGCGCAATCCGCCGCCGCGTGGGCTACATGCCGGGCCGCTTTTCGCTTTACCCCGACCTGACGGTCGAGGAGAACCTGCACTTTTTCGCGTCCGTGTTCGGCACCACCGTGCGGGAGGGCTACGCCACCATTGCGCCCATCTACGCCCCGCTCGAGCCGTTCCGCGCGCGGCGGGCGGGGGCGCTCTCGGGTGGGATGAAGCAGAAGCTGGCCCTTTCGTGCGCCCTCGTCCACCGCCCCCGCGTGCTCGTGCTCGACGAGCCCACGACAGGCGTTGACGCCGTCAGCCGCCGCGAATTCTGGGACGTGCTGGCGGGCCTCCGGATGGGCGGCATCACCACGCTCGTCTCGACGCCGTACATGGACGAGGCCGCGCGCTGCGACCGCGTCGTGCTGATGCAGGGCGGGCGGTTTCTGGGCGAGCCGGACCGGCCCGCCGCTTTCCGCACGGCGTTCGGGGCGCCCCTCGCGCGCGTGCAGGCGGGGGGCCCCCGTCCGCGCCTGCTCGAAACGCTGCGCGCAATGCCGGGCGTGGCACGCGCCGAGGTGTTTGGCGACTGGGTTCACGTCTCGGGCGAGGGGCCGGGGGGCGACGCGCCCGCTGCCCACCTCGCCGCCCGCATCGCGCAACACCTCGAAGCCGGCGGCTGGACGGGCGTGCGCGCCGAGCCCGCGCCGCCCACCATCGAAGACGTATTCATCGCCCGGATGGGCCAGCCCGCCGATGCCTGACGCCCCGCCCGCCGACGCCGCCATCTGGGCGCACCACCTCACGCGCCGCTTTGGCGCCTTTACCGCCGTGGACGCCATCACGTTCAGCGTGGGGCGGGGCGAGGTGTTCGGCTTTCTGGGCGCAAACGGCGCGGGCAAGACCACGGCCATCCGAATGCTGACGGGCCTGCTGGCGCCCTCGTCGGGGCAGGCCTTTACCGCCGGGCACGACGTGGCCCGCGCCCCCGACGCCGTCAAGCGCCACATCGGCTACATGAGCCAGCGCTTTGCCCTCTACGACGACCTCACCGTGCGCGAAAACATGACGTTTTACGGCGGCGTGTACGGCCTCTCGAACCGCGACCTCGCCGAGCGCATCGCCGGGACGCTGGAAAAGCTGGGCGCGCTGCCCCTCGCCCGCGAGCGCGTGGGGCGGCTGCCCCTCGGGTGGAAGCAGAAGCTGGCCTTTTCGGTCGCCCTGCTGCACCAGCCCGAAGTCGTCTTTCTCGACGAGCCCACGGGCGGCGTTGACCCCCTCACGCGGCGGCAGTTCTGGGAGATGATTTACGCCGCCGCGGGCGGGGGCACCACGGTTTTCGTGACGACGCACTACATGGACGAGGCCGAGTACTGCGACCGCGTTTCCATCATGGTGGCGGGCCGCATTGCCGCGATGGGAACGCCCGGCGACCTCAAGGATCAGTTCCAGGCCCGCTCGGTCGAGGACGTGTTCGTGCGCCTGGCCCGCCCCGATGCCGCGCCGCCCCCGCCTTCCGCGCCGCTGCCATGAACGCCTTCGCCAGCTTTGTCGGCAAGGAGACGCGCCACATTTTGCGCGACCGGCAGACGCTCGTCGTGCTCGTGGCCCTGCCCCTCGTGATGGTGCTGCTGTTTGGCTACGCCCTCCGCACCGACGTGCAGAACGTGCGCCTCGTGGTGGTGGACGCGGCGCGGGATGCGCAGAGCGAGAGCCTCACGCGCGCCCTCGCCGCCACGCCCGCCCTCCACCTCGTGGGCGTCGAAAGCATCGCCGCGCCCGTCGAAGGGGCCTTCCGCGCGGGCCGCGCCGACGTGGCGCTGCTGGTGGAGCCGGACTTTGCGCGCCGCCTGGCGCGGGGCACGGCCCGCGTGCTCGTGCTCACCGACGGCGCCAACCCCAACTACGCCCAGACGACCGAGGCGTACGTGCGCCGCGTGGTGCAGGCGTGGGCCGCCCGGCAGGGCGCGCCCGCCGGCGCCGTCCGCATCGCCACGCGGATGCGCTTCAACCCGACGCTCGAAAGCCAGAACCTGCTCGTGCCGGGCCTGCTGGCCTTTGTGCTCGCCCTCGTCTCGTCGCTGATGACGGCCATCTCGATTGCCCGCGAAAAAGAGTCGGGCACGATGGAGGTGCTGCTCGTCTCGCCCCTCAGGCCCGTGCAGATCGTCGTGGGCAAGGTGGCGCCCTACCTCGTGCTCGCCTTCGTGAACGCGCTGTCCGTCCTGGCGCTGGCGGCGCTCGTCTTTGGCGTGCCGGTGCGCGGCAGCCTGCTGCTGCTGCTGGCGGCGTCGCTGGTGTTCGTGCTCGTCCAGCTCGCCCTGGGCGTACTGATCTCGATCCGGATGCCCGACCAGCGCACGGCCATGACGGCGGCGCTGCTGGGCCTGCTGTTTCCGACGCTGCTGCTCTCGGGCTTCATCTTCCCCATTTCGAGCCTGCCCGGCTGGCTCCAGCCCGTCTCGCGCATCATCCCGGCCACGTACTACATCACCATCGCGCGCGGCGTGATGCTGAAGGGCGCCGGGCTGGCGGTGCTGTGGAAAGAATGCCTCGTGCTGGCCGGCATGGCCGCTTTCCTCATCACCATCGCCACCCGCGC
>CBDUCD010000270.1:0-4279 GCA_965365535.1 uncultured Rhodothermales bacterium
GGGACGTGCCGCGGCACGTCCCTACGGGTTCAATCCGCAGCGGGCAGCAGCTTTCCGGCCAGCAGGCGCAGCTCGGACTCGGCGCGGAGGGCCTGATAGACGGCCTCGATGCGGCGGGCCTGCACGTCGAGCAGCACCAGTTGCACCTGCCGCAGGTCGAGGGGCGTGATGAATCCCAGCCGGAGCTGTGCCAGGGCCACGCGGGCGTTTTCCCCCGCGATGCGCTCGTTCTGCGCTTCCAGGTCGGCAAGGGCGCGGTAGCCCTGGGCGGCCGTCACCAGCCGGGCGGCGTCGGCGCGCAGGGCGGCCTGCTCGCCCGCGATGTCGAGGCCCGCCTGCTGCTGCCGGATGCGCGCCGTCGCCACGCGCCGCCGCCGGGCGCCCGCGTCGAAAATCGGGAGCGACGCCGAAAAGCCGTAGCGCACGTCGGCGCCGCCCGTGGGCGCGCTGCTGGGGAAAAGGCCGTCCGTGTCGCCCGTCACGCCCACGCCCGCCGACGCGCGCAGGCTGGGCAGAAAGGCCGCGCGGGCGGCGCGCACCGCCTCGTCGGCAGCGTCGCGGGCCAGCGCGAGCGCCTGCACCTGCCGGTTTCCCTGGGGGATGGCGGCGGCCAGCGCGGCCAGGTCGGGCGGGCCGTCGAGGGCGAGCGGGTCGGCAGCCGTCACGGCCGTGGGGTCGGGCAGCGCCAGCAGGCCGCCCAGCGCGGCGCGCGACTGCGCCAGCAAAAGGCGCTGCCTGAGAAGCGCCGCCCGGTCGGCGTTGAGGTCGGCCAGGGCGAGGGCCGCGTCAATCTCCGCCGCCGTGCCGATGAGGACTTCGGACTGCTCGATGCGCAGCCGGTCGCGGGACAGCACGACGGCGTCGGCGCGCGAGGCGACGAGGGCCTGCTGACGGGCCACGTCGAGGTACGCCTGCGTGGTCGCAAAGGCGAGCGCCTCGGCCTGGGCGCGGGCCAGCACGCCGAATCGCCGCGCCTCGGCGCGCAGCCGTGCCAGCGTGGGCGCCCGCGTGGCGTCGAAAAGGGTGTAGCCCAGCGTCAGCCCCGCCTCGGCACCCGAAAAGGCGCGCACCGCCGACCGCGAGTCGTCCGACCTGCTGCCCGCGATGCCGGCGCTGGCGTCGAGCGTGGGCGCGTAGCCCGCCGCCGCGGGCGTGGCGTCGAGGGCGGCGCGGCGCGCTTCGAGGGCCGCAATGGCCGGGTCGGGGTTCTGTTCAAGCGCGATCCGCACGGCCTCGCCGAGCGTCAGGGCGACGGCATCGTCGGGGGCGGCGAAAAAGGGCAGCGCGGCGCCCGTGGCAAAGGCGCCGCCATAAAGCCGCAGCGAATCCGGCAGGGGCGGAAGCGAGTCGGCGGGCGGCGCGTCCACGACCTGCGCCCGCGCCGTGGGCGCCGCGCACAGCAGCAGCAAAAGCGCGCCCAGGCGCACGGCGTCACGCATACCGCGCGGGGGTTTCCACGGCTGCCCCGGCGACGGGCGCGCCCGCAGCCCCATCGCCCGCATCGCGGACGCGGCGCGGCGGCGCCTCGACAACCAGGTCGTCCATGTCGCGGACGCGCGGGCCTGCCAGGTACGTGTACATCGCCGGGATGACGTAAAGCGTGAGCAGCGTGCCCACGAGCAGGCCGCCAATCACCGCCAGCCCCATCGGGACGCGGCTCTCGGCGCCCGCCCCGAGCGCGAGGGCGATGGGCAGCGTGCCCAGCACGGTCGAAAGCGTCGTCATGAGGATGGGGCGGAAGCGCGCCGCGGCGGCCTCCTCGGCGGCCTCGCGCACGCTGGCCCCCGCGCCGCGCCGCTGCTTGGCAAACTCGACGATGAGGATGCCGTTTTTCGTCACCAGCCCCACCAGCATCACCAGCCCGATCTGCGAGAAAATGTTGAGCGTGGCGCCGAATATCCACAGAAAGCCGAGGGCGCCCACGAGCGCGAGCGGCACGGTCAGCAGAATGGTGAAGGGGTCGCGGAAGCTCTCGAACTGGGCGGCGAGCACCAGGTAGATGAGCACGATGGCCAGCAGAAAGACGACGTAAATCTGGCCCGTGCTTTCGGCAAAGTCGCGGCTCTGGCCGTCGAGGGCGGTCGTGAAGCCGTTCGGCAGCGTCTCGTCGGCGATTTTTTGCATGGCTTCGATGGCCTTGCCGAGGGGCACGCCGGGCGCGGGCTGCGCCGAGACGGTTGCCGCCGTGAAGCGCTGGAAGCGGTAGAGCTGGGGCGGCGCCGCCGCCTCGCGCAGCCGCACGAGGTTGGCGAGCGGGATGGTCTGGCCCGCCGCGCTGCGCACGAACAGGCCCTGCAAGTCGCGCGGGGCGGCGCGGTTGCGCTGTTCGAGCTGGGCGATGATTTCGTACTGCTCGCCGTCGCGCACGAAGTAGCCCAGCCGCTGCTCCGAAAGCGCCAGTTGCAGCGTCGTCGCCACGTCGAGCGGGTTGATGCCCAGCGTCTGCGCCCGCGCCCGATCCACCTCCACCTGGAGTTCGGGCAGCGTGAACTCCAGGTCCACGCGGGCAAACTGGAACGCCGGGTCGGTGTTGGCCCGCGCCATGAAGTCGGGGATGGCTTTCTGGAGCGCGTCGAGGTTGGGCGCCTGGATGACGAACTGCACGGGCAACCCGCGCCCGCCCGACGAGATCGTCGCGGGCTGCGACACGTTGACGCGGGCGCCGGGCAGCGTCTTGACCGCAGCCTGGAGGGCATTCGCGATCTCGTCCTGCGTGCGCGTCCGGTTTTCGGGCGGCACGAGCACGAGGCTGATAAAGCCCGTATTCACGCTCGACGCCGACCCGAAGCCGGGCGACGTGATGGAGATGGCGGCTTCGGCTTCGGGCACCTCGCGCCGCACGAGCGCTTCGAGGCGCGTCATGTAGTCGAGCATGTAGGCGTAGCCGCGCCCCTGCGGCGCGTTCGCGCTGATGCGCAGCGACGACCTATCCTCCTGGGGCGCCAGCTCGCTGTCGAGCACGCTGAAAAGCAGCCACACCAGCCCGCCGCACGCCGCCATCACCACGAAGGCCAGCCAGCGGCGGTGCAGAAACGCCGCCAGCGTGCGCCGGTAGGCGTCGTTGAGGCGCACGAAAAACGGCTCCGTCTTGCGGTACAGCCACGGGTGTTCGTCGCGCTGCTTGAGCAGTTTCGACGACAGCATGGGCGTGAGCGTGAGCGCCACGAAGCTCGAAATGAGCACGGCGCCCGCAATCGTCAGCCCGAACTCGCGGAACAGCGAGCCGATGATGCCGCCCTGAAACACGATGGGCAGAAACACGGCCACGAGCGCCAGCGTCGTCGCCACGACGGCGATAAAGATTTCGCGCGTGCCAATGACGGCGGCGGGGCGCGGCGCGTAGCCGGCCTCGACCTTGGCGTAGATGTTTTCGAGCACCACGATGGCGTCGTCCACGACGAGGCCGATGGCGAGCACGAGTGCCAGCAGCGTCAGCACGTTGATCGAAAAGCCCGCGAGGGCCATGATGCCAAAGGCGCCCACGAGCGAGACGGGGATGACGACGATGGGCACGAGCGTCGTCCGCCAGTCGCGCAGAAACGCGAAGATGACCAGAATCACCAGAAACAGCGCCAGCCCGATGGTTTCGATGACCTCGTTGATAGAGGCGCGGATGGGCCGCGTGTTGTCGAAGCCGATGCCCAGCTCGATGCCCGGCGGCAGGTCGCGCTTGATGGTCTCGACGCGCGCGTGGAAGTCGTCCACGATGTTGATGTAGTTGGCGCCGGGCAGGGGCCGCAGCACCACGCCCACCATTGCCACGCCGTCGCGTTTGAGAAGCGTCCGCTCGTTCTGGGCGTTCATCTCGACGCGCCCCACGTCGCGGAAGCGCACCAGCGTCGTGCCGCTGGACTTGAGGACGAGGTTCTCGAACTCCTCGGGCGTCGCCAGGCGCGTGAGCGGGCGGATGGTGAGGTCCACCTGGTTGCCTTCGATGCGCCCGCCGGGCAGCTCGACGTTCTGGCGCTGCACGGCGCTGCGCACGTCGCTGGGCGTGAGGCCATACGCCGCCAGCCGCGCCGGGTCGAGCCAGAGGCGCATGGCGTAGCGCTTTTCGCCCCAGATGTCCACGCTGGCCACGCCGCTGATGGTCTGCAAGCGCTCGACGAAAAAGTTGTCGGCGATGTCGGTGAGTTCGAGCAGGCTGTAGCGCGGGCTCGACAGGTTGAGAAACACGACGGGCTGGCCGTCGGCGTCGCTTTTGGCGATGACGGGCTCGTCTATTTCCTGCGGCAACCGGCCCCGCGCGCGGCTGACGCGGTCGCGCACCTCGGCGGCG
>CBDUCD010000271.1:0-4269 GCA_965365535.1 uncultured Rhodothermales bacterium
CGCTCGAAAAGGTGGCCGCGCGCGAGTGGGGCGGCACGCCGGGCGAGCCCTACCCCGTGCTGTGGCAGCGCCGCGCCGCCGCCCTCGACCCGTTTCTGCGGCAGCAGGACGCCTTCCGGGCGCTCGTGGCGTCAGGTTTACCGCCCGCCGCCGCCCTCGACAGCCTGCGGCAGACGCCCCTCGCCGACTCGCTCCGCCTCCAGTTGCAGCGCGTCGAGGCGGGCTTCGTGGCCCTCGACGCGCACACGGGCGCCGTCCGCGCCTGGGTGGGCGGACGGCGCTACGGCGCCAAGCAGTTCGACCACGTCCGCGACGCCCGCCGCCAGCCCGGCTCGACGTTCAAGCCGTTCGTGTACGGCGCCGCCCTCGAAATGGGCCACTCGCCCTACGAGCGCCTGCCCGACGTCGTGGCCACCTACCGCGACCCCGACACGGGCCAGCGCTGGCAGCCCGCCAATGCGGGCGGCGCCTCGGGCGCCATGCTCACGCTCGCCGACGCGCTCGCGTACTCCAAAAACACCATCACCGCCCGCCTCATCACCGAGGTCGGGCCGGGGCGCGTGGCGGACTTCGCGCACCGCATGGGCATCGAAAGCCCGCTCCAGGCCGTGCCGTCGCTGGGGCTGGGCACGTCGGACGTGACGCTGCTGGAGATGGCGGGCGCCTACGCGACGTTTGCCGACGGCGGGCGCCGCCACCGTCCGCACTTTATCTCGCGCATCGAAGACGCCAGCGGGCGCCTGCTCGAAGCCTTCGAGCGCGAGCCGCCCACCCCCGTGCTCCGCCCCGACCTCGCCTACACCCTCATTGACATGATGCGCGGCGTGGTGCAGCGGGGCACGGGCCAGCGCATCCGCCAGTACGCGCGCGGCGACCTCGCCGGCAAGACGGGCACGACGCAGAACGGCGCCGACGGCTGGTTCATGCTCGTCCACCCCGACCTGGTGATGGGCGCCTGGGTGGGCTTCGACACGCCGCTCATCACGTTCCGCAGCGCGTTTTACGGGCAGGGCGCGCACACGGCGCTGCCCATCGTGGGGCGCTTTCTGCGGATGGCGCAGGAGGTGGCGCCCGACCGCGTGCCGCCCGACGCCACGTTCCAGCCGCCGCCGGGCTACCAGGCGCCGCCCGTGCCCGCCGCCCCGCGCGACACCTCTAACGACCTCCAGTACGTCGAACTCGACCTGCCCGACTCGCTCGCCCTCGACGACGTGCTCGAACTCGAACCGGCCCCCGACACGTCCGGCGTGCCGGCTGGGACCCCGCCGCCCGAGCAGGGCGGCAACGGGCGCGGGCGGAAACCGGGTAAACCGGGTGAAGAGCGGCCGACTCCCGACCGCGGAAACGAGCCTGAAAACCACTCCGGCGGCACCCCGCCCGGCACGCGCTGATCCTTACTCGGCGCGGAGGTCGAGCGTTGCCGCCGCGAGGCCGGGGCTCGTGGCGTGCAGCCGCATCGGGCCCGCCTCGTCCGTCGTGCCGATGAGGATCTGCGCGAGCCCGTTAAAGGCGCTGCGGCGCCACGCTTCGGCGGGCGTCACGACGCGCAGCGTGGCCGGATGCGTCTCGCGCGTGTTTTCGCGGTCGCGCCACGCGCGGAACGGCAGGGCCGTGATCGTGAGGCGGTTGCCCGTCGGCTGGAGGGCAAGCGTGTCGAGCGCGAGCGCGGCGCGGGCCTGCTCGGGCGGGGCGTCCTGCATCAGCACGCGGCCGTTGAGCGTGACGGTCTGGGCGCGGCCGAGGGCGTTGAGCAGCAAGTGACCCGCCTCCGGGCGGTCGAACGTCACTTCCCAGCGGACGGGCGTCTCGGCGTCGGCGGGGTCGGGGGCCGTCCACACCCCCAGCGGCTGCCCGGCGACGGACTCGACGAAGCGGTCGCGTTCGAGCGACGACGGATCGCCGTTGCCCACGCCGAGGATGCGGCCCGGCCCGTCGAGGCGGAAGGTGACCTCGTTGCCGGCCGCTGGCACGACGCGCCCCTCGGCGTCGAGGATGCGGACGGCTACCACGGCCACGTCGCGCCCGTCGGCGGCCAGCGCGGTGCGGTCGGGCACGAGTTCGACGGCGGCAGGCGCGCCGGTCGTGGCCACGACGGTTTCGGCGACGGCGTTGCCGCCGCGGTAGCCGACGGCCCGCAGCGTGCCCGGCGCGTACGGCACCATCCACGCGAGGTGGCCGTTGCGCGGCATCGCCTGCCGCCCCTGCGAGCGGCCGTTCAGGAAAAGCTCCACCGCGTCGTGGTTGCTGTGCACGCGCACCTCGATGGGTTCGCCCTCGCGGCCGGGCCAGTTCCAGTGGGGAAACACGTGCAGCACCGGCTCGGGGGTCCACCACGCCTTGAGGTAGTAGAAGCTGTCTTTCGGGAAGCCCGCCAGGTCGAGGATGCCGAACTGCGAGCCGATGCCGGGCCAGCCGTAGGGCGTCGGCTCGCCCCGGTAGTCGAAGCCCGTCCAGTAGAACACGCCGGCCAGGTAGTCGCGGGCGGCGTAGTGCTGCCAGCCCGATTCGACGTTGCCCCCGCTCGACCCGTTTTCGAGCGGCGCCAGGTGCGCGCGGGCGGCGTCCTCGACGTAGATGCCGCGCGTGGCCTGCGTCGTCGTTTCCTCGGTGCCCAGGATAACCTGCCACGGGTAGTCGGCGTGCTGGCGGTCGGTGTCGCCGTGGCGGATGTAGTTGACGCCCATCGCGGCGACGACGGTCGAGATGCCGCCCCAGCCGCCGCTGACGGCGACGGTCGCGGTGCGGGTCGAGTCGAGGCTGTGGGCGGCGTCCTGCATCCGCTGCGCGATGCGCGCGCCGAGCACGTTGCCTTCGATGCGCCACTCTTCGTTGCCCAGCGACCACAGGATGATGCTCGGGTGGTTGCGGTCGCGGCGGATCATGCGTGCCAGCGGCCCGAGGTGATACGCGCTCGTGCCCATCAGCCGGTTTTCATTGATGACGAGGATGCCGAGCCGGTCGCACAAGTCGAGAAGGGCGGGCGAGGCGGGGTGGTGCGAAACGCGGTAGGCGTTGCTGCCCATCGCCTTGAGCTGCCGCAGCCGCCACGCCTGGAGCGCCTCGGGCACGGCCACGCCCACGCCCGCGTGGTCCTGGTGGTTGTTGGTGCCTTTGAGTTTGACGGACTCGCCGTTGAGGAAAAAGCCGCGGTCGGGGTCGAAGCGCGCCGTGCGGATGCCGAAGGGCTGCCGGAAACGGTCGACAAGTGTGCCGCCCTCGTCCAGCACCTCCACGACGACGGTGTGGAGCGCCGGGTCGTCGAGCGACCACAGGCGCGGCGCGGGCACGGCAAGCGTGTCGGTCGTCGTCGTCTCCCCGAGACCTTCCACCACCTGCGCCGTGCCGCTGTGCGTTGCGACCACGCGCCCATCCGGATCCTCGATGGCGAGGCGGTAGCGGTAGGGCTGCGCGTCGGCGTGCTCGTTCGCCACCGTCACGTCCACGTACACCGTCGCCGCCCCGTCGGCAAGCGTCGTGTGCGCCCAGACGCCGTGGCGGGCCACGTGCAGCGGATCGTACGTGTGGAGGCGGACGGGTCGGTAGATGCCGGCGCCCTCGTAGTACCAGCCTTCTTCCATCGACACATCGACGCGCACGGCGACCACGTTTTCGCCGCCGTAGTTCAGGTATTCGCTGACGTCGTAAAACTGGTCGAGGTAGCCGCTGGGCTCATTCCCCACGAAAAAGCCGTTGACGAACACGTCGGCGTCGCGGTAGATGCCCTCGAACTCCAGCGCGACGCGCTTTCCGAGGTCGGCGGCGGGCACGGAAAACGTCTTGCGGTACCACCCGACGCTCTGCTCGGGAAAGCCCCGCCCGATGGCCTTGAAGCCGTGGCTGGGGCTGGCCTCCGGGCTGAACGGCGCCTCCACGGCCCAGTCGTGCGGCAGGTCGAGCCGGCGCCACGCGCGGTCGTCGAAGGCCGGGTTGGCGGGGCCGTCGGCATAGCCGGTTTTGGCGAGGTAGGAGAAGTAGCCCGTCGCGTGGCCGAAGTCGCGGGCGGGGTCGGCAGCGTGGCCGAGGGCAAAGCGCCAGTCTGCATCGAGCGCAACCACCCGGCGCGGCGCGGCCGGCTGTGCCGAGACGCTGGCGAAGGCGTTCAGGAGCAGGAGGAAAAGCACGCCCGGTATGCGCATGGCCTCGTGTGGAACTGTCGAGGCCCCCAACCTACGGTAGGACAGCCCCTGAAAGCTGTCAAAGGTTCAGGGGGAAACGCCTCGGGAGAACTTGGCCGCGGAAGCCAACCGGTTTGCCGCCGTCCAAACGCCG
>CBDUCD010000272.1:0-4259 GCA_965365535.1 uncultured Rhodothermales bacterium
GCGGAGGTATCTTCGGCGACCCTCTGACTTTCCAGACCCACCCATGGCAGACACCCGTATCGAAAAAGACTCGCTGGGCGACGTGCACGTGCCCGCAGACGCCTTTTACGGCGCCCAGACGCAGCGCGCCCGCGACAACTTCCCCATCTCCAACCTGCGCTTCAGCCGCCGCTTTATCCAGGCGCTCGGCTTTGTCAAGGCGGCGGCGGCCATGACCAACCGCGACCTCGGCATTCTCTCCAGCAGCAAGGCCGACGCCATCGGGCGGGCGGCGCGGCGCGTGGCTTCGGGCGAACTCGACGGCCATTTTCCCCTCGACATATTCCAGACGGGCAGCGGCACGAGCACCAACATGAACGCCAACGAGGTCATCGCGTACGCGGCGGCCGGGGCGGGCGACGGCGGCGAGCGCATCCACCCCAACGACGACGTGAACATGTCGCAGTCGTCGAACGACGTGATTCCGACGGCCATGCACGTCTCGGCGCGCATCGCGCTCGAAGAAGGACTCATCCCCGCCCTCACGCGCTTCGAGGCCGCGCTGCGCCGCAAGGCCGACGAGTTCGACGACGTCGTCAAAAGCGGGCGCACCCACCTCATGGACGCCACGCCCGTGCGGCTCGGGCAGGAGTTCGCGGGCTACGCCTCGCAGATCAAGCACGGCATCCGGCGCGTCCGCGCGGCCTCCGACGAGCTGGCCGAGCTTGCCCTCGGCGGCACCGCCACGGGCACGGGCATCAACACGCCGCGCGGCTTTGCCGAGAAAACCATCGCCTACCTCAGCGACATGACGGGGCTCTCGTTCCGCGAGGCCGAAGACCACTTCGAGGCGCAGGGCGCGAAAGACGCCTACGTGATGGCCTCGGGCGCGCTCAACACGCTGGCCGTGTCGCTGTTCAAAATCGTCAACGACATCCGGCACCTGTCGAGCGGCCCCACGAGCGGGCTGGCCGAAATTCGGCTGCCCAGCCTGCAACCCGGCTCGTCCATCATGCCCGGCAAGGTGAACCCCGTCATGAGCGAGTCCATGATGATGGTGTGCGCCCGCGTGATGGGCAACCACACGACGATTTCGGTTTCGGGCACGCACGGCAACTTCGAGCTCAACGTGATGATGCCCGTCATGGCGCACGCGATGCTCGAAAGCATCGACATCCTGACGGCGAGCCTGGACGCCTTCCGCGAAAAGTGCCTCGAAGGCATCGAAGCCGACCGCGAGCGCAGCCGCGAGCTGCTCGAGCGCAACCCGGCCATCGCCACGGCCCTCAACCGCTCCATCGGCTACGACATGGCCTCGAAGGTCGCCAAAAAGGCCGCCGCCGAGCGCCGCAGCGTGCGCGACGTGGTGCGCGAGATGGGGCTGATGGACGACGCCCAGCTCGACGCCGTGCTGGACGTGCGCGAGATGACCGAGCCCGGCATCCCCGGCGAAAACTGACAGCCGACGGGGAATTTTGCGCCCCGCTGCCACGCGAAACGGCGGCCCGCAGGCGTTGATACCCGGCAGCAGCCGTCCGCCCCCTGAGCCCTTTCGTGCCCGCGACCCGATGGCCTGCCAGTCCGTCGGGTCGCGGCGTTTTAGGCCCGGCGGCACGGCATTTTCTGCCCTTCCCCGCGCCGGCCCTCCCTCCCCGGCCCCTGTCAACCTGACCTTTCGCACAGCCAACCATGAGCAGCCCAAGAAAAACCCGGTTTCTGTTTTTCGTCGTGCTGGCCTTTGCCGCCGGCGTCTTTTTCACCGTGTCGAGCGCCAGCTTTACGGGCCTCGCGGACTTTTTCCAGACCAGCCACGCTGCGGAAAACACGCCGTCCGTCGGCACCCGACTTGACGCCAACCCGGAAACCCTCGAAGAAGCCTTTGTCAGCGTCGCCGAGCGCGTCAACCCGACCGTCGTGCAGATCCAGTCGGAGCGCGAGGTGTCGGGGCGCGGCCCGGGCGTGAATCCGTTTGAAGGCACGCCTTTCGAGGACTACTTCGGCGGCGGGCAGCAGCCCGAGCGCGGCTTCCGCTCCGAAGGGCTCGGCTCGGGCGTCATCATCCGCCCGGACGGCTACATCCTCACCAACAACCACGTCGTCGAGGGCGCCACGTCGCTGCGCGTGCACCTCTACGGCGGCGCCGAGTACGACGCGACCGTGGTGGGCACCGACCCCGCCTCCGACCTGGCCGTCGTCAAGATTGACGTCGCGGGCCTGCCCGCCGTGTCGCTGGGAAGCATGGAGGGTGTGCGCGTGGGGCAGTGGGTGCTGGCCTTCGGCTCGCCCCTGTCGCTGGGGCTTTCCAACACGGTCACGTCCGGCATCGTGAGCGCGCTCAGCCGCTTCGACGACAGCCAGCTCGGGCAGCAGGAAGTCAGCCTTCAGGGCTACATCCAGACGGACGCGGCCATCAACCCGGGCAACTCGGGCGGGCCGCTCGTCAACCTGCGCGGCGAGCTCGTGGGCATCAACTCCTCCATCTACACGCGCACGGGCGGCTACCAGGGCATCGGCTTCGCCATACCCGTGGACGTGATCAAAAACGTGTCCGACCAGCTGATCGAGTCGGGCGGCGTGCGGCGCGCCCTGCTGGGCGTCACCATCGGGCCGGTCAGCGAGTCCCTTGCGCGCGCCCTCGAAATCCCGCGCGGCGCCGCCCAGGTGGGTTCGGTCTCGCCCGGCTCGGCAGCCGCCCGCGCCGGCATCGAGGAAAGCGACGTCATTCTGGCCATCAACGGGCAGGAGCTGCGCGACTACCGCGAGGTGACGCAGCGCATCCTCAACAAGCGCCCCGGCGACGAGGTGGAGCTGACGATTCTGCACGACCGGGCGCGGCGGACGGTTACGACGCGGCTGGGCGAGCGCGACATGAAAACCGCCGATGCCGGCGAGGAGGGCGAAAACGCCCCCGCGCGCCGCGAGCCCGCTGCCGCTGAAAAGGCGCGCTTTGCCGACGAGCTGGGCTTCACGTACGCCAACGCCGCCACCCTCGCGCCGCAGCAGCGCCGCCAGATGGGGCTGCCCGACGGCGAGGCGGGCGTCGTGATTTCGGACGTGGACGTGTCGAGCGCCGCCTTCCGCGATGCCGGCATCCGGGTGGGCTACCGCATCGTGTCCGTCAACGGCACCGCCGTCGGGTCGGTGGGCGACTTCGAGCAGGCGTACCGCAAAATCAAGGCGGGCGAGACGTTTTTCCTGCGCTTGCAGGCCACCTCGCGCGACGGCGCCACCTCGACGGTCCGCACCGCGCTGACGAAGGCCGGCTGAGGCCAGCGCGATCCGCACGCCGCAGCGGGTAGGGACGTGCCGCGGCACGTCCCTACTTTTCAGAAATCGAAAAACCTCCGGGGCCGCGCGGGCGCCGGGGGTTTTTTTGTGGCCCGATGGCAACTCTTCTCTCCTTCTACTATCTTAGTAGTACTAACAGAGACGTAATGCGATGGCGCGACGCAAAAAGTCACTCGTGGGGCTGGGCGAGACCGAACTCGAGGTGCTCCAGCACGTGTGGGCGCTGGGCGAGGCCACCGTTGCCGACGTGCACGGGCGCATTGCCGCCGCCCGCCCCATCGCGTACACGACGGTGATGACGGTCATGAAAAACCTCGCCGAAAAGGGTTTTCTGGCGGCCCGCCGCGAGGGCACGCGCGACCACTACCGGGCCGCCCGCTCCCAGGCGCACGTGCAGCAGGGCGTGGTGCGGACGCTGCTGGACGCCCTTTTCGGCGGCTCGCCGGTTGCGCTCGTCCAGGCCCTCGTGCGGCAGGAGCCGCTGACCGAGGCCGAGGTGGCCGCCTTGCACCGCCTCATTGACGGGCTGGAAAAAGAGGACGGCGATGGCTGACCTCGTTGTAGTTATGACGGCGGACGGCGCCCTCGTCGTCGGGGCGTGGACGGTGCTGGCGCTGGCCGCCTTTGCCCTCGACGCGCTGTTGCCGCTGCGCCGCCCCCTCGTGCGGCAGCGCTTGCTGGTTGCCCTGCTCGTGGCGCTTCCCCTGGGCCTCGCGGCCCGCGCCCTCCAGCCCTTGCCCGTGCTGTCGCCGGCCTTTTTCGGGTGGGCGGCGGCGCCCGCGCCCGACAGGTCGCCCGCAGCACTGGCGCCGCGCGCGGTGGACGTGCAGGTTTCGCCGGCGCCCGAGACGCTGCCCGCACCGGGGGCGGCGGGGGGGCGTGACCTGTGGCCCCTGCTCGCGCTGCTGCCGTCGCTGGGCGGGCTGGCGGCGCTGGGCGTCGAGCGGACGCGCCACCGTGGACTTTGCCGTGCCGGCGGACGGCCCGGCGAC
>CBDUCD010000273.1:0-4259 GCA_965365535.1 uncultured Rhodothermales bacterium
TCCATCATCGGCGACATCACGCACAGCCGCGTGGCGCGCTCCAACATCTACGGCCTGAACGCGCTGGGCGCCCACGTCACGCTTTGCGGCCCGCCGACGATGATGCCGCGCGGCATCGAGGAGATGGGCGTGCAGGTGACGCACCGGCTCGACGAGGCCCTCGACGGCTGCGACGTGGCGATGGCGCTGCGCCTCCAGCTCGAGCGGCAGGGCGCGGGCCTTTTCCCGACGCTGCGCGAATACCACGAGCGCTTCGGCCTCAAAAGCGAACACCTCGACCGCTACCCCGACCTCAAAATCATGCACCCCGGCCCCATCAACCGGGGCGTCGAGCTGGCCGCCGAAGTCGCCGACAGCCCGCAGGCCGTCATTCTCGACCAGGTCACGAATGGCGTGGCCGTGCGCATGGCCGTGCTGTACCTGCTCGCCGGCGGCATCGCGGGGGAGGAATAGCTACTGGTCATTTGATATTGGTCGTTGGAGAACAGAATGCTGTTCCAGTGACCAGTGACCAACGGCCATCCCCCACCGCCGTACCTTCAGCCCGCCCCAACCCCTGCCTCCATGTCCCGCCGCACCAAAATCGTCTGTACGCTCGGGCCGGCCTCGGCCTCGCCTGAAACCGTCCGCGAACTCATCGCGGCGGGCATGGACGTGGCGCGGCTCAACTTTTCGCACGGCACCCACGCCTCGCACGTCGAGCGCATCGGGACGGTGCGCGAGGAGGCGCGCAAGATGGGCCGCACGGTCACCATTTTGCAGGACTTGCAGGGGCCGAAAATCCGCGTGGGCGACATGAAGGATGGGGCCGTGCTGCTGCACGAAGGCCAGCGCTTCACGCTCACCACCGTCCCCCTCGAAAAGGGCACGTCGGAAAAGGCGTTTATCTCGTACCCCAACCTGCCCCACGAAGTCGAAGTGGGGCGGCGCATTCTGCTCGACGACGGCGTGCTCGAACTCGCCATCACGGGCGTCACCGACGACGAAGTCATCACCGAGGTCGTCGTCGGCGGCACGCTGCGCTCCAAGAAAGGCGTCAACCTGCCCGACCTGCGCAGCGCCCGCCCGTCCCTCACGGACAAAGACCTGGCCGACCTCGACTTCGGCATCAAGCAGGGCGTGGACGTGATCGCGCTTTCGTTCGTGCGCAGCGAAAAAGACGTGGCCGACCTGACGCGGCGCATCCGGCGGGCGGGGCGGCCCATCTCCGTCGTCTCCAAAATCGAGAAGCCCGAGGCCGTCCGCAACATTGACGGCATCGTGCAGCTCTCGGACGGCATCATGGTGGCGCGCGGCGACCTGGGCATCGAGATGCCGATGGCGCAGATTCCCAACGTCCAGAAGCAACTCATCCGGGCGTGTATGCGGGCCGCCAAGCCCGTCATCACGGCCACGCAGATGCTCGAAAGCATGATTGACAACCCGCGCCCGACGCGCGCCGAGGCGACCGACGTGGCCAACGCCGTGCTCGACGGCACGGACGCCGTGATGCTGTCGGCGGAGACGGCGGCGGGCAAACACCCGGCGCGCGTGGTGCGCGTCATGGCCGAAATCATCGAGGAAGCCGAAAAGCACCGCCGCCCCTACGTCGAACCCGACCGCTCCATAGACGCGCTGCTGTCGGTCACGGATTCGATATCCGTGACGGCCTGCACGCTGGCCAGCCGCGTGGGCGCCGCGGCCATCGCGTGCCTCACGTCGAGCGGCGCCACGGCCCGCTCCATCGCCAGCCACCGCCCCGACGTGCCCGTGTACGCCTTTACCGACCTGGCGCACGTCGTCCCCCAGATGGGCCTGTTGTGGGGAACAAAGGCTTTCGAGATCCCCTTCCAGCGCGACACCGACGAGGGCGTAAAGCTCGTAATGTCAATGCTCAAGGAGAAGGGAATCGTGCAGCCGGGCAGCCTCGTCGTCCTCACCGCCGGAATGCCCCTGCCCGAAAAAGGCGGCACCAACATGGTGCAGGTGGCGCGGGCGTGAGGGGGTGGCCGGGTGGCGGGCCGGACGGCGCGCGAACGCCCGAGGGGCCGCCGGGCAGCGCGCCCTCTCGCGCGACGAATGACCATTGACGAGTGACCGGGCGCGTCCGCGCGCCGCCCCACAATCCCTACCGCGTATCGGCGTTCTGCTACCGACTCGTCGCTTTTCCTGCCGCGCCGCCATGCGCCTTTTGCTCTGTTTCGCCGCCGCGCTCGTGCTGGCCGGGTGCTCGTCGCGCTCTTTTCTGGGGCGCCGGGCGGACAACTTCACGGCGTACTACAACGCCTACTACAACGCCCAGGCCAGCTTCGACGCGGGCGTGCGCAGCCTGGAGACGCGGCGCGGCGCGGCAGCGCTCGACCGCACGCGCTACGTCAGCATTTTCCCGCAGCCGCCGCAGGGCGGCAACCAGGAGTTCGAGAAAGCCGTCGTCAAAAGCGCCGACGTGCTGCGCGAGCATCCCGACTCGAAGTGGGCCGACGACGCCCTGCTGCTTATCGGCAAGGCGTACTACTACACGGGCCAGTTCGTGGGCGCCGAGCAGAAGTTCAGGGAAATCATCTACACGCTCCAGGCCGAGCGCGGGCGCGCCTCGCCCCTCGAAAACGAGGCCCGCTTCTGGCTGGCCCGCACGCTCGTCAGCAACGAGGCTTACGACCGGGCGGCGCCTTTTCTCGACGAGACGACGGCGCGCGAGGGCGTGCCGCGCCGCTGGCAGGGCCAGTACGCCCTCGTGCAGGCCGAGCTGTACGTGCGGCAGGGGCAGTGGGACGCCGCCGCCGCCGCGCTGCGCCAGGGCGTCGAAAGCGTGCGCGACCGCGACCTGCGCGCCCGCGCCTTTCTGCTGCTGGGGCAGGTCGAGGAAACGCGCGGCCAGTATGCCGACGCCATCGCGGCGTACCGGCGCGTGCGGCGCTTCAAGCCGCCCTACGAACTCGAATACGCCGCCGAACTCAGCGCCTTGCGCGTCGAGGGCGAGCACGTGGACAGCCGCGCCGCCCTCGAAAAGCTGCGCCGCATGGAGCGCGACGGCAAGAACTACGAGTTTCGCAACGAACTCCGCTACGTGCGCGGGCGCATCTTGCAGGCCGCCAATCGTCCCGACGAAGCCCTCGCCGTGTACGACGACGTGCTCTACGGCAACGACGGCGACGTGAACGCGCTGCGCGGGCCGCTGCACTACGCCCTCGGCACGCTTTTCCGCGACGCCTACGACGACTACTTCTTCGCCGCCGCCCACTTCGACACCGCCGCCACGGCGCTGGGGCCGCTGCCTGCCAACCTCGAAAAAGAACGCCGCACGCCCGAGGCCATCCTCGACGCCGCCGACCTGAAAACCACGTTTGGCGCTTTTGCCACCGCCATGCAGGAAATCTCGACGGCGGACTCGCTGCTCGCGCTGGGCGCCCTCGAACCCGAAGCTTTTGCCGCCCGCATCCTCGAAATCCGCGAGCAGCGCGCCCGCGAGCTCGAAGTCCAGCAGCGCGAGCTGGAGCGCCGCCGCGCCGCCAATGCCTTTGGCGGCAACACAGGCCAGGAAGGCGCCGCCACCGACGCCCGCGTGCCCGGCACCCAATCGGGCGCGTCGGATGCCACGGGCGCCCCGTCGGGCTTTCTCTCGTACCGCGACCCCGTGCGGGTGCGCGAAAGCAAGCAGGCTTTCGTGGATCTGTGGGGCGACCGGCCCCTGGTGGACAACTGGCGCCGCAGCGCCGCCATCACGGGCGCCGAGCGCGTCGAACTCGAAGCCTCGCTCGACCCCGAGCGCGACAGCGGCGAGGTGGGCGAGCGCAACGGCACGGCCCAGCTTCCGCAGGTGGACCTGACGGGCATCCCGCGCACGCCCGAAGCGCAGGCCGCGCTGCGCGCCCGCCGCGCCGAGGCGCGCTACCGGCTGGGCAACGTGCTTTTCCTCAACATGAACCGCCCCGACTCGGCAGCGGCGTGGTACCGCAGCGTTATCGAAAACGACCCCGACGACAGGGTGGCCTCCCGCGCCTACTACGCCCTCGCCGAGGTGCAGCAGGCGCTGGGCGACTCGGCTGCCGCCGACGCCCTTTTCCGCGAAACGCTCCGCAACCACCCCCAGTCCGACTTTGCCGACCGCATCCGCGAGCGGCTGGGGATGCCCGTCGTGGCCGCCGCCGACACCATCGCCCTGGCCGAAGACGCCTACGCCCGGGCGCGTTTCCAGTGGACGCGCGGCGCCTATGCCGCCGCCCTCGACACGCTGCTGACGATACCCGCGCGCTACTCCGCCACGCCCGTCGCGCCCAAAG
>CBDUCD010000274.1:0-4255 GCA_965365535.1 uncultured Rhodothermales bacterium
TTCATGCGGCTGATGTGTTCATGCGGCTGAGGCGTGCTGGTTCATGCGGCTGATGTGTTCAGGGCAAGGGGCGCCGGGATGCCCCATGCTACGCCACGCCCGCCTTTCCGGCCAACCCCGCGCTTTTCTCCGCCAGGGCACCTGCTTCCGGCTGGCGCGCGGCGGCAAAAGCAGGCGCCAGCGCCGCCCGCCTGCTATCTTTCGGCTCCGCCCTTTTTCCCATCGGCTCGGGCTGCCGCTGCGCGGCCCCCATCCCCGGCATCTCCATGCGCCTCCCCTTCGCGTTCGCCGCCCTCGTGCTGCTTCCTTTTCTACCCGCCTCGGGGCAGCAGGCCACCGTCACCGCCGACGACTACGCCCGCGCCGAGCGCTTTCTGGGCGCGGCCACGTACCCGCTCGTGTACCGCGCCTCGGTGCGCCCCGCCTGGCTCTCGGATAACCGCTTCTGGTACGCCAACCGCATTCCCGAGGGGACGGAGTACGTCGCCGCCGACCCCGGCGCGGGCACGCGGGCGCGCGCCTTCGACCACGAGCGCCTTGCCGCGGCTATCGGGCAGGTGGTGGACACGACGTATGCCGCCACCGAGTTGCCGCTGGGCGGCCTCTCCCTTACCGGCGACCTGAAGACGGCCAGCTTCAGCGTGCGCGGCCAGCGCCTCGCGTGCAACCTGACGGCCTACACCTGCGCCCGCGCGCCCCGACCGTCGGGTGGCGTCCAGGCCCCCCGCGCCAGCGTCACGTCGCCCGACGGCACAAAGGCCGTCTTTATCCGCGACTACGACCTGTGGATGACGAACCTCGAAACGGGCGCGGAAACGCGGCTCACCACCGACGGCGTCGAAGATTTCGGCTACGCGACCGACAACGCCGGCTGGACGAAAAGCGACCGGCCCGTCGTGCTGTGGTCGCCCGACTCGCGGCGCCTCGCCACGTTTCAGCACGACGCGCGCGGCGTGGGCATGATGTACCTCGTGGGCACGCAGGTAGGCCACCCCGAACTCGAAGCGTGGCGCTACCCGATGCCCGGCGACAGCGCCATTTTCCGCATCAGCCGCGTCGTCATCGACACCGAAGCGCCCGGCGTGGTGCGCCTCCAGATGCCGCCCGACCCGCACCGCAGCACCATCACCGACCACGTCGCCGAAGGCAGCGTCTTTCTCGACAACCAGTGGAGCAGCGACGGGCGCCGCCTCGCCTTTGTTTCCAGCTCGCGCGACCACAAGCGCGCCACGCTCCGCGTGGCCGACCCGGTGACGGGGGCCGTGCGCGACGTGCTCGAAGAAAGGGCCGAGACGTACTTCGAGTCGGGCGTGGACCTCATCAGCTGGCGCGTGCTTTTCGACACGGACGAGGCCGTCTGGTACTCCGAGCGCGACGGCTGGGGCCACCTCTACCTGTACGACCTGAAGACGGGGCGCCTCAAAAACCGCATCACCGGGGGCGCGTGGGCCGTGCAGCAGCTTCGCCACGTGGACGAGAAAAACCGCGTGCTCTACTTTACCGCCGGCGGGCGCGACGGCAGCGACCCGTACTTCGAGCACTTTTACCGCGTGGGCTTCGACGGCTCCGACCTGCGCCTGCTCACGCCCGAGGACGCCCACCACAGCATCACGATTGCTCCGTCGGGCCGCTTTTTCATCGACAGCTACTCGACGCCCACGACGCCGCCCGTGACGGTCGCGCGCGATATGGACGGGCAGGTGGTGCTGCCCCTCGAAAAGGCCGACATCTCGGCGCTCGTCGCGCGCGGCTGGAAGGCCCCGATCCCCTTTACCGTCAAGGCCCGCGACGGCCAGACCGACCTCTACGGGCTGATGTACACGCCCTCGAACTTCGACGCGGCGAAGCGATATCCCGTCCTGAACTACCTGTATCCCGGCCCGCAGTCGGGCAGCGTGGGCACGCGCGCGTTCGTGGCGGCGCGCAGCGACAAGCAGGCCGTGGCCGAGCTCGGCTTCGTCGTCGTCGAACTCGACGCGATGGGCACGCCGGGCCGCTCGAAAGCTTTCCACGACGCCTATTACGGCAACATGGGCGACAACGGGCTGCCCGACCAGGTGGCCGGCATCCGCGAACTCGGCAGCCGCCACCCGTGGATGGACCTCGACCGCGTGGGCATCTGGGGGCACTCGGGCGGCGGCTTCGCCTCGGCAGCGGGCATCCTGCGCTACCCCGACTTCTACAAAGTCGCCGTCTCGGGCGCGGGCAACCACGACAACCGCACCTACGAGGACGACTGGGGCGAAAAGTGGCAGGGCCTCCTGACGACCGCCGCCGACGGCGCGACGAGCTACGACAACCAGGCCAACCAGCTGCTCGTGGAAAACCTCAAAGGCAAGCTCCTCATCGGCCACGGCACGCTCGACGACAACGTGCCGCCCAACAACACGCTCGTGCTCGTGGACGCGCTCGTGAGGGCCAACAAGGACTTCGACCTGCTGCTTTTCCCCAACGGGCGCCACGGTTTTGGCGCGGGCAGCCTCTACTGGATGCGGCGGCGCTGGGACTATTTCGTGCGCCACCTGCTGGGCGCCGAGCCGCCCCGCGAGTACCCCCTCGGGCAGACCGGCGCGCGGCGCTGACCGCCGGCGGCGCGGTGCGCGCGAGGCGAGCCGGCACAGGGGGCTGCCGCCGAATTCGGCGCGCCCCGGTGCCGCCCGCGCAGGCGTTACCTTCTCGTGCTGCCTTTTCCGCCCGCGCCATGCAAGCCTCCGCCGCCACGGCCCTGCCGCCGCTCACGCTTACGCCCCACCAGCAGCGGGCCGCCGCCGGGGCGCTGGCCTTTCTGGAAGGCAAGCCCGGCGCCTTCGTGCTGACGGGCTCGGCGGGCACGGGCAAGACCACGCTGCTGCGCATCCTGTGCCACGCCCTGGCCCGGGCGGGCCTGTCCGTTGGCCTGATGGCGCCTACGGGCCGCGCCGCCCGCGTGCTGGCCCGCCGCACGGGCCTGCCCGCCCGCACCGTCCACAGCCACCTCTACACGCCCGAGCCGCTGCGGGATCGCCCCGGCGTGCGCCTGGTGCGCAAAGGCTTTTTCGCCGACACGTTCGAGGTGCTCGTCGTGGACGAGGCGTCGCTCGTGCCGGCGCGGCGCGGCAGCGACGAGGCGTTCGTGACCCCCGCCGCCCTGCTCGACGACCTGCTCGCCGAGGCCGAGCGCACGGGCGCGCACGTCGTCTTCGTGGGCGACCCGTGCCAGCTTCCGCCCGTGATGGAAGACGTGTCCGTCGCGCTGCGCGCCGACCTGCTGAAAACGGCGTACGGCCTGCGCACCGGCACGGCGCACCTGTCCGAGGTGATGCGGCACGCCCAGGGCTCGGACGTGCTTGCTGCCGCGACGGCGCTGCGCGACCGCGTCGAGGGGCGCGAGGCCCCGATGCCCGCGCTGCCGCGCATCCCCTGGCCCGACGACGCCGTGGACGACTACCTCGACGCCGTTGCCGGCGAGCGCTACGACCGGGCGGTGGTGCTGGCGTTCATGAACAAGTCTGCCCACCGCTTCAACCTCAACGTGCGGCGGCGGCTGGGGCTCGAAGGCCCCCTCACCCCCGGCGACCTGGTCGTGACCGAGCGCGAGGCGCTTGTAGCGGGCCAGATGGTGCCGCGCGCCGAGTCGTTCGTCGTCGAGCAGGTGACGCCCGTGCCCGAACTGGCCGGCCTCCGGTTTGCCGACGTGCGGCTGCGCCCCGTTGCCGAGGGGGCGGACGTGGTGGAGGCCTTTGCCCTGCTCGACACCCTTGCCGACGCGCGGGGCGCGCTTGCGCACGAGCAGGAGGCAACCCTGTTCGCCTCGCTCGTGCAGCGCAACCCCGGCTATCCGCGGACGCCCGCTGCCGACCCGTACGCGTCGGCGCTGCGGCTGCGCTACGGCCACGCCCTCACCGTCCACAAGGCGCAGGGCGGCGAGTGGCCGCTCGTGTTTCTCGACACGTTCGTGCCCAACACCGTCCCCGACGAGCAGGCGCTCAGGTGGAAATACACCGCCCTCACGCGCGCCACGGATGCCGTGTGCCTGCTGGGCCGCGCACCGCTCTGAAGCAGGGCACGACGCGGCCTTTACCGACGCACACGCTCGAAACAGGGCAGCGTCGCCAGGTCAACCGTGATCTCGACGCGCCTCGGCCCGGACCGCACGGCGCCGTTCCAGTCGCGCCACCTGCCGGGAGGAAGCATGACCGGCCCCAGGGCGCGCCGAGGCCAGAATCCGTTCTTTACGTTCCATAAAATCCGCGCGCGACCCTGCATTTCAGCGCAT
>CBDUCD010000275.1:0-4253 GCA_965365535.1 uncultured Rhodothermales bacterium
GCTGCCTCGCCCAGCGCCACGCTGCGCGCCCCCACGCCAATCTCCAGAAACGACGACGCCGTGGTGCCCACTTTTGACTGCGAATAGGCAGGCAGCGCGGTGCCGCACGCGAGCAGCAGAAATGTGGCACGTAGTGCGTAGTGCGTATTGCGTAGCGCGTAGTGCATAGCGCGTGGTGCGTATTGCGTATTAAGCATCAAACACCACGATCTATTTACGAAATACGAAATACGCAATACGCACCACATACTACGCAATACGAAACACGAAACACGCAATACGCAATACGCAACACTATCATGAATAGCCATCATACTCTCAGTTGATAATGGCGAATTTGCCCACCTTCTCGCCGATGCCGTCGGCGTGGACGTGGTAGAAATACAGGCCGTAAGCCGCCTCCAGCCCGTCGCGCGTGGTCAGGTCCCACGTGGCCGTGCCGCCCTGCCCTTCGATTTCCTGCACGAAAGCGCCGCTGGCGGTGTAGATGCGAATCGTGGCCTGGAGGGGCAGGTGGCGGAAAAAGATTTTGCGCTCGCGCTGCCCCGTGAGGGCACTCGCCCGCTCGGCCTCGTGGGCGACGACGTACGGGTTGGGCACGACGGTGATCTCGTCGAGCAGCGACTCGCCGGGGTTTTCGACGGCTGTGGCGGCGCTGCTGCCGAAGCGGAACACGTCGCGCTCGCCAAAAGGCACGCGGGCGCGCAGTTCGTAGCGGTCGCCGGGCTGGGGCAGCACCACCTCGTCGGGCGGCAGGCGCTGGCCCTGCGCGTCGGTGGGCGGGCGCAGCGCCAGGCTCCACGCGCCGCTGTAGCGGCTGTCGGCGGGCTGGTCTTTAAAGACGAGTTGCACCACCTCGGACGTGTCGAGGCGCCCGTCGCGCGTGGCGCGGGGCTCGGTAAAGAGAAAGTCGAGCGGGTTGCCCGTCTCGGCCTCGTACACCTTGTAAAAGACGGGCGTGAGCACGCGGCCCGTGTTCGAGAAAAACGCCGTGTCGGCAGGCACGTCGCCGCCCACGACCTCGACGACGGCGTTGACGGGCCACAGCACGCCGTCGGGAAAGGCGAACGACGCGGGCGCCGTCACCTCGACGTCCACGTTCGTCTTGCTGCCGGCGCTCCAGCCCGAGCGGAGCTGGGTGTCGGTCAGCGTCGGGAAGGCGTTGTCGAACTGGAGGAGGATGCCCTCGCCCAGCAGCTCGACCGTAAAGGCGCGGCGCTTCTGGCCCGCCGCCGTCGCGGGCACGGGCACGGCATCGGCCACGACCGTCCCGTCGTCGCGGGTGACGGTCACGGTCTGCGTCTCGTACTCGACGGACGACGTGGTGGGCGTCGTGCCGAAGGTGACCTGGTAGGTGGCGTCGCGCAAAATGTCCTGGCTGATGGCCTGAGCCGTCACGGTGCCCGTGGCCACGCCCGTCGCGCGCGTCAGCCTTCCGCCGTCGAGGGCGAGGCGGCCCGGCTCCACGTCGGCGGGCGGCGGGTTGGGCGTGGCCTGGGCCGTGTTGGGGTCGAACGAAACGATGACGCCGTTCTGGACGGTGATCGAGGCGGGGCTTTCGGCGGGCGAGATGGGGAAAAGGTCTTGCACGTCCGAGATGCCGCGCTCGTCGAAGTCGGTGTCGTAGCCGGCGTCGTAGGCCAGCACGGCGTAGTAGTACGTGCGCCCGTTCGTGACCTCGGTATCAATGAAAGAGTGCTGCAGGCCCGTGTCGTCGCCCATGTAGAAGTGGACGCCGTTGGGCAGCCCGATTTCCTCGCCAAACTGGAGCGGGTGCGGCCCCACGAGGCCGTTGACCTTGTCGAACTGGGCGATGGAGCGCTTGAAGACGGCGTTGCCCAGCGCGTCGGTAATGTCGCGGGCGTCGCGGAACTGCGGGTCCGTCGCCTTGACGATGCGGTAGCCCTCGAAGTCGCGCCCGTAGATGGGGTCGCGGCTCTGCTCGGCGAGGTCGTCCCAGATGAGGGTCACCTGGCGGTCGCCGGCGATGGCCTGGAGGCGCGGCTGGCGCGGCGGGCGGGCAAAGCGGTAGTCGGCGTCGTAGATGCGCTGGGCCACCTGGCTGGTGCGGAAAAGCGCGTCCTCATTGGCGCCCCACAGAAACGCCGTCGAAAAGCGCTCCGTCCGGCCGGGCTGGAGGTTGAACGGCCCCGACCCGAAAATCCAGATCTGGTTGACGGACTGCTGGGGCACGTCGAAAAAGCCGGGGTTGAGGCGGGCCCACACGCTGGGTTCGTCGCGCACGTCAACCGTGCCGAAAAGGGGCGCGAAAAAGCTGGTCAGGCCCACCTGGTCGCTTTCGTCCTTGTCGAGCTTGCCAAAGTTGGGCTCGCCCTGGTCGGGGCGTCCGTTGCCCTCCGTGCCGTCGCTGTCGGGGCCGGGGTAGCCCTCCTCGTCCGGCCCGATGCCGTCCGTCCCCTTGTCGTCGAGTTCGGGGTTCCAGTCGCAGTCCTCGTCGCCGGCCCAGTGCATCCGGGGTTCGGCGTACACGCCGCAGGGGGCCATCAGAAACGCGCCCGCGTCGTTGTCGCGGCTTTCGTCCGTCAGGCCGTCCTCGTCGTTGTCGATGCCGTCGGCGGAGATGGAGGGGCTTTCGAGAAACTTCCAGCCCACGTAGCCCGGCGGCACGTCGCGGAAGGTCTGCCAGGTGCCGCGCCCGGTAAACGACCATCCATACACGATGTCGCGCTGGCGGCTAAAGGCAGCGGCGTCGTCGCTGGCGCCCGAGCCTGAGGGGTTGGTGTCGGTGTAGCCGCCGAAAAAGATGGGGTTCTGGTCGAGCCGGTTGGTGTAGGGGATGTTGCCGACGTTCGACACCTCGTACTGCATGAAGAGGATGTCTTTGGCCAGCGCCTGCGCCCACTGGAACAGGCGCACGTTGACCTGCAAGCCCAGCCCGCGCCGGTCGGGCTGATCGGGCCCGAAGGGATAGACGTTGAACTCGCGGTTCGACCAGTCGTCCATGACGTAAAACGCCTCCTGGTCGGCGTTGAACTGGTTGAGGCCGAAAAAGCCGTTCCACTTGCCGTTCCACTCGTCCGTCTTGCCGGGCCACGCGGCAGGCCACGTCAGCGAGTCGAGCGAGTGGGCGATGCGGGGGAATTCGACGTTGCGGTTGAAATAGCCGGGCTTGGGCTGGAATTTCCACTCGACGATGCCGTCGGTTTCGCTGAGGGCGTCGTTGCCGCCTTCGAGGTAGCCGTCCGAGACGACGACCGTCTGCTGCCCGTTGATGTTGGGCACGCGCGCGCCCACGAGGCCCGTCATCATGTGGAGGTGGCCGTGGGCCGTGCCTTTGGGCCACACGCCCGCCTGGTTGATGGAGCCGTTGCCCTTGCCGATGAGGCCGTAGTTGGTGACGATGCTCTCGACCTGGTTGCCCGTCACGTTGAGGTCGGCCCGCCACTCGCGCACGCCCGGGTTGGGGTCTATGTACACGCCGGACTCGTTGGTCTGGGCGGCGAGGCTGGGGGTGAGAAAGAGTAAGGCAACGTATTTCGTGTTGCGTATTGCGTATTGCGTAAGGGGATGGCAGGATACATGCTTCGGCCACTCCTCTACGCAGTACGAACCATGCAACACGCCATGCGCGCCACGCTCCGCACAACCCGCACCACGCACCACGAAATACGCACTACGCAATACGCACCACACAATACGAAATACGCAATACGCAATACGCTCCACGCACCGCGCAATACGCAACCCAGCGGAGATGATCGGATTCATAGATCGTAAGACACTTCGGGCTCGCGCATCTGCGTGCCTCGTTCGGAAGGAATCGTGGTGAGCAGCAGGCGGATGATGTCGGTGCAGCAGAAAAGCCGGTGCTCTGTTTCTGCGGTACCCAGCACGTGCCGGGCTTTGTAATACCAGTCTCGGCTTTCGCGGGCAGAGCCGAGGGCGTATTCGAGAAAGCGCGCCCGGTCGCGCCCCGTGCCGCGCGAATACCCTTCGGCGACGTTGGCCGAGATGGAGCCGACGGCGCGGTAGAGTTGATCCGCCAGCGACCGTGTGCGCGGCTCGCGGGCCAGCACCGTCACGTCCGTCCACGTCAGATCCGACAGCCAGAGCGCCATCCGGTACACGCGCATTTTCCACAGCGCATCCCGCCGAATGGTATCTGGCACCTCCTCTGCCCACGCCTCGAAGTTCAATCTGTCCTGGATCATCTGCTGTGGCCTCATTCTGTTACGCCATACGAAACACGCAATACGCACCACGCCCCGCTCAAAACCGCACTTCCAGCCCCA
>CBDUCD010000276.1:0-4243 GCA_965365535.1 uncultured Rhodothermales bacterium
CGTAGTCGCCGTTGAGGTTGAGCGTGGCGATGACGCTGTACTCGGCAGGGCGCGTGAGAATCTGCTGGAGAAAGGCGTCGGCGATGACGTCTTTGACGACGAGGCGCCGCCCGTCGCGTTCGATGACGTGCCACGGGCCGCCGTCGAGGGGCGTCGCGCCGTAGCTGCGGGCAACGTCGTAGCCCCAGTCGCGGAAGGCGCCCTCGGTAAACTTCATGATGTTGCCCTTGTGCACGAGCGTGAGCGAGTCGCGGCCCGAGGCGAGGGCGTAGTCGAGGGCCGCCTGCACCAGCCGCTCGGTTCCTTCCTCGGACACGGGCTTGATGCCGAAGCCGCTCGTGTCGGGAAAGCGCACCTTCTCGAAGCGCTTGGCAAAGTGCTCCTGCAACAGGGCCTTGAACTCGTTGGCGTCGTCGGTGCCGGCCTGGAATTCGATGCCGGCGTAGATGTCCTCCGTGTTCTCGCGGAAAATCACCATGTCCACCTTTTCGGGCTCTTTCACGGGCGAGGGGACGCCGCTGAAATAGCGCACGGGCCGCACGCACGCGTACAGGTCGAGCTGCTGCCGGAGCGCCACGTTGAGGCTGCGGATGCCGCCGCCCACGGGCGTCGTGAGCGGCCCCTTGATGGCGACGAGGTAGCGGCGGATGGCGTCGAGGGTGCTTTCGGGCAGCCAGTCGCCGGTCCGCTCGAACGCCTTTTCGCCCGCCAGCACCTCCATCCACGCGATGTTGCGCTGGCCGCCGTACGCCTTCTCGACGGCGCCGTCGAAGACGTGCTGCGCGGCGCGCCAGATGTCGGGGCCGGTGCCGTCGCCTTCGATAAAGGGGATGATGGGCCGCTCGGGCACGCGCAGCGCGCCGTCTTGCAAGGTGATGGGCTGGCCGTCGGCAGGCGGCTGGGGCGTGTGGTCGGACATGGGGTTTTCGGGCTTGCGGAAAAAATCGGGGTGGCTAAAACTACTGCACCGACGCCATGCCGGGGCGGGTCAGGGGATGGGTTGACCGGTCAGGCCGAGCAGATCCAGGTAGCGCGGCAAAAACGACGGGTCGAGGGCCGTGTGCACCAGCCCGCCCCAGTGCGTATTGGCTTCCACGATGCACGGCCCTTCCGGCGTGATGGCAACGTCCCACCCGACCGTGCGCAGCGGGGCCAAGAGGCGGTGGCACCGGCAGGCCACTTCGATGCCCTCGGCCAGAAAAGGCACCTCGTAGCCGTTGAGCCTGACGCCTGTGGTTGGGTGAGTGGCCGTGAAAATGTCGCGTTCGGGATGCCGGTAAGCGGTTTTGGCGTGATGGTACCCGTTGCCCACGAGCCTGCCCGAGTGCAGGTCGAGCGCCACCACGAGCCCGCCCTGCGCCAGGTTGTCCACCACGCTGCCAAACGCTCCGATGCGCACGAAGCTGGCCAGTGGCAAAACGTTGTCGCCCTGGAGAATGGTCACCAGCCGGACGGTGTTGAGGGATTCCGGGTGGAGGGCGGCCATGGCCGGGTGCTGCCTGACCCGCTCCTGCAACAGATATGGAACCGTCACGCGCGCTTGCAGGGATTCAGGCGTTGCGGGTGCCTCCCCGATGTAGAGTGTGCCGCGTTCGATGCGCAGCGAAAACGCGCCCTTGCCACCCAGCCCGGTGACGGGCTTGCAGAACCCGTCGAGGCTGCCCACCGAGGCGACGAACGCGGCGTAGCTCGCCGGCTCGGTGCAGCCTTCCGGGTGCACCGCGTCGGGGGTGAGTAGTGCCACGTTGCGGGGGGTGGGGATGCCATTGGCCTGGGCAAGCTGGCCAAACCGGTATTTGTCGTTGGCCAGTCTTTTCTGCGCTCTGGCGTCCGCCTGCCGCACCTGCCAGTCAATCAGGCGCATCAACGCGCGGTCGGAGATGAAGTCGTCGAGGGTGCGACCTCCCACCACGTCCATGCCGTTCATGAAGTAAAACTTGTTTACCTCGTGGTGGCGGCGCACCCAGGCCAGCTGCTCGCGCAGCATCTGGCCTTTGCCCTTTTGCTGCCGCTCGGGAAAGTACGAGCGCGACCGGAGGGGGCTCAAAACCATGCGGGCAGCTTCCAGGCTGTATTTCAGCTGGCGCAAATAGCTGACGAGTGGGGCGAAGGGGTTCATGATGGGGGTAAAAAGAAACTACAGGTGGCCCACGAGGGCGCGCAGGCGCAGCTCCCACACCTTCCACGCTGCCTCGCGCACAATGGCCTTGCTCATCTTGCTCTGGCCCTCCGTCCGCTCGGTAAATACGATGGGCACCTCGACGAGCCGGAAGCCCGCCCGCCACGCGCGGTACTTCATCTCCACCTGAAACGAGTAGCCGTTGGAGCGGATGCGGTCGAGGTCGAGCCGTTCGAGCACGCGGCGCCCGTAGCACACGAAGCCCGCCGTCACGTCGTACACGGGCATCCGCGTGATGGCGCGCGTGTAGAGGCTGGCGCCGTAAGAGATCATCAGGCGCGTGAGGGGCCAGTTCATCACGCGCACGCCGCCGATGTAGCGCGAGCCGATGGCCACGTCGGCCGCGCCCTCGGCGACGGGCGCCACGAGCGCCGGCAGGTCGGACGGGTTGTGCGACAGGTCGGCGTCCATTTCGCAGATGGCCGTGTAGCCCCTTTCGAGGGCCAGCCGGAAGCCCGTCAGGTACGCCGTGCCCAGCCCCTGCTTGCCCGCGCGGCGGACGAGGTGGATGCGCCCCGGACGCTCGGCCTGGACGGTCTCGACAAGCGCCGCCGTGCCGTCGGGCGAGCCGTCGTCCACCACGACGATGTCTATCGTGGGCACGAGCGCCAGCACGCGCTGCAACACGGCACGGATGTTCTCGGCCTCGTTGAAGGTGGGGATGACGACGACGGCGCGGCCGGCGGGCGCGTGCGGAGGGGTGGGCAAGGCAGCGGGGGAGGAGGCGCGAACGCGGCCAAGTTACGACGCCTGCCCCCGCGCGCCGCGCCCGCCGCCCTGTGTGAAGAGGGTGCAGAACAGGCGCCCGCGCGGCGTCAACCCCCGGCAGGCCGTATTTTCAGGCCACCAATGCGGAAACTATGGGCTTCCGTCGCGGATACCTCTCTGCGACCCGCGCGCCCTGCCCACCTTCTACCAGCACTTCTCATGGCCGAGTCCGACCTCAAGAATCCCCGCCGCGCCTCCAAGAAATCCCTTTCCAACGGAAACGCCGCCAACGGCAAAGCCGCCGCCGACGGCGTCGCCTCCATCACCGTCGAGGCCACGTTCAGGCAGTACCCGGCGGGCACCTTCAGCCACGAAAGCCTGGGGCTGGGCGCCGACGACCTGCGCGAGATGTACCGCTCGATGGCGCTCCAGCGCCGCTTCGAGGAGCGCGCCGCCCAGATGTACGGCAAACAGAAAATCGCCGGCTTTCTCCACCTCTACATCGGCCAGGAGGCCGTCTCGACGGGCACGGCGAGCGCCCTCAACGTCGGCGCGGACTCGGTCATCACGGCCTACCGCGACCACGGCATCGGCCTCGCCCTCGGCATGACGGCGGACGAAAGCATGGCCGAACTCTTCGGCAAAATCGGCGGCTCGTCGCACGGCAAGGGCGGCTCCATGCACTACTTCAAAAAAGAAGTGGGCCTCTTTGGCGGGCACGGCATCGTGGGCGCGCACGTGCCCGTGGGCGTGGGCATCGCCTTTGCCCACAAGTACAAGGACGATGGCGGCGTGTGCATCGTGTTTCTGGGCGACGGCGCCGTGGGCCAGGGCGCCGTCCACGAAGCGCTCAACCTCGCGGGGCTCTACAAGCTGCCCGTCGTCGTCGTCATCGAAAACAACGGGTACGCGATGGGCACCGCCATCCACCGCGGCTTTTCGCAGCCCGAGTTCACGCGCCTGTCCGTGGGCTACAACATCCCCGCCTCCATCGTGGACGGCATGGACGTGCTGACGGTCACGCGCGCCATGCGCGACCACGTCGAGATGGCGCGCGGCGGGCAGCCCTCGCTGATTGATATGCGGACGTACCGCTACCGCGGCCACTCGATGAGCGACCCGCAGAACTACCGCACCAAAGAGGAGATGGACGCCAAGAAAGAGGAAGACCCCATCATCCGCCTCAAGTCGTACATGGTGAACCACAAACTCGCCACCGCCGAACAACTCGACGCCATAGACGATGAGGCGAAAGAAGTCGTGCTCCGCTCGGTCGAGTTTGCCGAGAACAGCCCCCTGCCCGATATCGAAACGTCCTATCAGCACGTGTACACGCAGGAGGATTATCCTTTTCTG
>CBDUCD010000277.1:0-4216 GCA_965365535.1 uncultured Rhodothermales bacterium
GCCACCCCCTTCACCCGAGCAGCGCCAGGTCGTCGCGGTGGATGGCTTCGGGGGCGTAGGCGTAGCCCAGCCGCGCCTCGATGTCGCGCGAGTGGCAGCCGGCGATGCGCGCCAGGTCGGCGGCGCCGTACTGGGTGATGCCTTTGGCAAAGGGGGCACCCGTCGTGGCGTCGAGCACGAGCACGGCGTCGCCGCGTCCAAAGGGCCCTTCGACGCGGACGAGGCCCGAGGGCAGGAGCGACGCGCCGCCTTCGCGCAGCGCGCGGGCGGCGCCTTCGTCCACGAACACGCGCCCGTGGGCCGGCAGCGTGTGCCGCAGCCAGTGCTTGCGCGCCGAGAGGGGCGTGCCCTGGGCGTGGAAAAACGTCCCGTCGAGGCGGCCTTCGGCGAGGGCGGCGAGGGCGGCGGGGCGCGTGCCGTTGACGAGGACGGTGGCGATGCCGCGCGCCGTGGCTTTTTCCGCGGCCTCGATTTTGGTGCGCATCCCACCCGTGGCGTTTGCCGTGCCCGCGCCGCCCGCCCGCGCAAACACGTCCGCGTCAATGCGGGGCACCTCGGGGATGAGGGTGGCTGTAGCGTCGCGGCGCGGGTCGGCGGTAAAAAGCCCGTCAATGTCGGACAGGATCACGAGCAGGTCGGCGTCGGCCAGGCCGGCGACGTGGGCGGCGAGGTTGTCGTTGTCGCCCACCTTGAGCTCCTCGACGGCCACGGTGTCGTTCTCGTTCACGATGGGGATGGCGCCCATGCGCAGCAGGGCGGCCAGGGTGGCGCGGGCGTTGGCAAAGCGGGCGCGGTCGCGCAGGTCGTCGTAGGTGAGAAGCAGCTGGGCCGTGGGGGCGCCGAGCAGCTCGTTCCAGACGGCCATCAGGCGGGGCTGCCCGAGGGCGGCGAGGGCCTGCTTTTCGGCAAGCGTGCGCGGACGCGGGCGGCGGGCGGTGCCGTCGGCCCGCCCCGACGCGACGGCGCCCGACGACACGACGATGACTTCGCGCCCGGCCCTGCGGCTCGCCATCACCCAGCGGGCAACTGTTTCGAGGTGGCGCGCAGAGGGCAGGCCGTCGGGCGCCACGAGGGCACTTCCCACCTTGACGACGGCGCGTTTCCAGTCGGGCAGCATAGCAGCAGGTTGAGACGCCGCAAGAAACGGCGGGGCAGGGGCGCCATCAATACTGCCCGGCGAGGGTGGGCCACACCTGTTGCAGCGTGTAGCGCGGCGCGCGGGCCAGGGCGATGGGCGCGTGGCGTTCTTCGGGCACGCCCCACGGCTCGTCCACGACGGCGACGACGGCGACCGAGTCGTAAAACGGCGCCAGGTCTTTTTCGTCCAGCCCGAGGCCCACGGCCACGCGGCCCGGCCGGTCGCCCGGCCCGAAAAACCAGTAGCTCGTGTGGGCGCACACGGCAGGCGGCAGGCCCAGCGCGGGCCCGTAAAAGTCGAGCGCGCCGGCCTCGCCGTAGTTGGCGGCCAGCACCACGGCAGCGGCGCGGTCGGCGTCGGAGAGGGCGTGGTAGGCCCGGGCGACGGCCTGCACGCGCGCCTGCCAGCCCAGCATGTCGGCGTAATCCTGCGGCAGCGCGATCGCCTCGCCCGTATTCGTCTCGGCGCCTCCTTCGATGCGCACGGTGTAGCGGGCCATCGCAGCCGGCGGCAGGATGGGCACGCCTGCTGGAAAGGCGAGCACGCCCGCCCCGCCGACGAGCACGACGAGCACGGCGTACGCGGGCCGGAAAACGCGGCGCGGCAACGCTTCAAGTGCCACGGCGCCCGCGCCGAACAGAAAAGGGTAGATGGGGCCGATGTAGTACGCCTTGCCCTGCGTGGCCAGCATGAGGGCAAAGGCGACGAGACTTGTCCACCCGGCGGCGCGGGCGGGGCGCGTGGCGCGGGCGGCCAGCAGAAACGCGATGCCGGCGAGGGCCAGCACGAGCGCCGGCCCCAGCATCTCGAGCTGCCCGGCGAGAAAGGCGCCCGGCGTGACGCGCTCGAGCTGCTGCTGGTGCAGCGCCGCCATCTGCCCCACGACGGGAAACCCCAGCCGGATCTGGCCCACGAGCGTCGGGCTGCCCAGCACGAGCGCCACGAGGGCGGCGGCGTACGGCAGGGGCGTCAGCAGCACGCGGCGCTGCGGCGACAGGGCCAGCCCGACCAGCACGGCAAGGCCGAAAAAGAGGATGCTCAGCTTGACGAGCAGCCCCAGCCCCCCTGCCACGCCCAGCACCATCCACCACGCCCGCCGGCCCGTCTGCCCGATGCCCACGAGCGCGACGAGCCCCACCGTCCAGCACACCTGGTCGAAGACGACGGGCTGGAACAGCGTGCCGGCGCGCAGAAACAGCACCCCCAGCCCGGTCGCCAGCCCGGCCAGCACAAGCGCCCGGCGGCTGCCGCCCAGCATCTGCGCCGCGCCCATCGAAAGGGCCACGAGGGCGGCGTGGCAGAGCGCGGGCCAGAAGCGGGCGGCCCACAGCGTGTCGCCGAAAACAGCCCGCGCCCCACTGGCCAGCACCCCGATGCCCGGCGGCACGTCCATCGCCCAGAAGCGCAGGTGCTGCCCGAGGGCGAAGTAGAGGAATTCGTCGCGGTGGATGCCGTACGGCGTCGCAAATGCCACGGCCAGGTGCAGCGCCACCGTGAGGGCGGCCAGCAGCCCGATGGGCGCGAGCGGGCGGGCGGGCGAGTCCGGCAGAGGCGGGGGCATGGTGGGGCAGCGAAAAGGCCGGCGCCGCTACGCGCCGCGCTCGGCCAGGTTACGCTACGCGTGCCCCGTGGGCACCTCCTCGGGCAGGTGCGCGCCCGAGCGGCGGATCACGGCGGGCATCGTCAGCCCCTGCACGAGAATGGAGAACACGACCACGGCGTACGTGGCCGTCAGCAGCACATCGCGCACCTCGCCCGGCGGCAGCGAAAGCGCGAGCGCAACCGAGATGCCGCCGCGCAGCCCGCCCCAGATCAGCACGCGCCGCGCCCCTTTCTCCGACGCCCGGAACGGGCTGAGGATGGTGAGCGGGATGCCTACGGCCAGCGCCCGCGCCACCAGCACGATGGGAATGGCCAGCAGCGCCAGCCCGACGAGCGCGCCCCGGTACGCGACGACGAGCAGTTCGAGCCCGATCAGCACGAACAGGACGGCGTTGAGCACCTCGTCTATCAGCTCCCAGAACGTGTCGAGGTTGCGGCGCGTCGTCTCGCTCATCGCAAAAGCCCGCCCCTGGTTGCCGATGAGCAGCCCCGCCACGACGATGGCGATGGGCGCCGACAGGTGGAGGGCGGCGGCGGCGGCGTACCCGCCCGTCACGAGCGCGAGCGTGATGAGGGCCTCGACGTGGTAATCGTCCACGGCTTTGAGCAGCCGATACGCGACGTAGCCCACGGCCATCCCGAAAAGGGCGCCGCCAAAGGCCTCGCGCGCGAACAGACTTGCCACGCTGCCCACCGTCACGTCCACGCCGCCCGCCGCCATCTCGAGCACGATCAAGAACACCACCACGCCCACGCCGTCGTTGAACAGGCTTTCGCCCGCGATCTTGATTTCGAGCCGGTGCGACACGCGCATCGTCTTGAGCAGCGCCAGCACGGCAATGGGGTCGGTGGGCGAGATGAGGGCGCCGAACAGCAGGGCGTAGAGAAACGACAGCTCGATGCCCAGCCCGTGCGCCGCCAGGTAGAACAGCCCGCCCGTGACGACGGTCGAGATAAAGACGCCCACCGTCGCCAGCACGGCAATGGTGCCTTTTTCTTCGAGCAGGTGCCCGAGATCTACGTGGAGGGCGCCCGCGAAGAGGAGAAAACTCAGCATCCCATCGAGCAGCGCCCGGTCGAAGTCCACGCGGGCCAGCAGGCCGCGCGCGAACACGTCGAGCCCGAAGCCGACGGCGTGCAGCCCCAGCATCGCCAGCGACGCCACGAGGGCGATCAGCATCACGCCAATGGTGGTGGGCAGGTGCAGGTACTGGTAGTTGAGGTAGCTGAACAGCGCCGTGACGGTCAGCAGCGCGGCGACGAGCGAGAACAGGTCCATGGCGGGCGGGGCGAGGCTGCCCCAAGAAACGCCGCGCCCGGCTGCGGCACCGGGAAGGTGCCGTTACCCGGCGGATCGTCGTGCGGAATCCAACCGCCGGGCCACGCGAAGGCGGCGTCGTGCGCCGCCACGACGGCGAGGTGTCGTTCAAGGCCATCTCGAACCGCTACCTGCTCAAGTACGGCTGAGGCGGTCGG
>CBDUCD010000278.1:0-4207 GCA_965365535.1 uncultured Rhodothermales bacterium
GGGTTTCCCAGAAGTGCTTGCCCTCCATGCTGCGCGTCTCGAACTGACCCGTGCGCCTGATCTGGTCGTACTCCGCCACCGATACAGTCCGGTACAACTCGCGGAAAGGCCCTTCCATCCCCGCTTCAACCCTTGACGGAGCCGAGCGTGAGGCCGGAGATGAGGTAGCGACTCAGAATCAGAAACAGCGCCACGACGGGGATCGACACGAGGAGGGACCCGGCGGCGTAAAGCCCCCACTGCGTCGTGAGCGAGCCCTGGAACAGCTTGAGGCCCAGCGGAAGGGTAAACATCGCCGGGTCCTGCAAAACGACGTTGGCCACGACGTACTCGTTCCACGCGCTCATAAACGAGAACAGCGCCGTGATGACGAGCGCAGGCGCGGCCAGGGGCAGAATCACCAGGCGGAACGCCTGCCACGGCGTGCAACCATCAATGCGGGCAGCTTCTTCGAGTGCAGCGGGAATGGTATCGTAATACCCCTTCATCTGCCACACGCAAAACGGCAGCGCCGTGGCCGCGTAAATGATGATGATGCCGAGATACGAGTTGAGCAGTTGCAGGTTGATGAGTACCACGTAAAGGGGCAAAAGCAGCATCGTGGCGGGAAACATCTGCGTGACGAGCAGCCCTTTCAGCATCGAGTTGCGCCCGGCAAAGCGGTAGCGCGAGATGGCGTAGCCCGCCGTCGAGGCAAGGGCCACGCCCGTGACCGTCACGACGAGCGAGACGATGATGGAGTTGAGCATCCACCGCAGAAACGGCGTCTCGCCCAGCAGCACGCGGAAGTTGTCGAGCGTCGCGCCGTCGGGGATAAGCTGGAGCGACGTGGACAGAAGCTGGTCGCCGGGCCGCAGCGAAATCGTGAAGATGTACGAGATCGGGTAGATGGACAAAAAGGCGAACAGCAGCAGCACGGCGTACGTGCCGACGAGGCCGGAAAGCTTGCGGGCGTTGGGCAGGGCCATGGGGCGGGCGCGGTTGAGATGGGGCAAAATACGCCTGCGGTTGGCGGTTGGCGGTTGGAGATTGGAAGGGGGTGTGCGGAACGAGGAATGCGGAACGGGGCGTGGCGCGTGGAGGATTTCGAGGCAGGTGCAGGGCGTGGGGATGCACGGGCGCAATGGCGCGGGGCGTGGGGATGGGCGCAATGAATGGCGCCCCTACTCGGCCAGCGTGCCCGTGGCCACGTCGTACACGTTGGGCGCGCCGGCGTGGGGCAGTCCGCCGCCCGTCCAGGCCCCAGCTTCCTTTTCGACGGCGCGGAAGTCGCCGATGCCCGCTCCGCCGTGGTCGTCCTGGCCGCCCACGAGAAGGGTCACGCGCGTGCCGCCGGGCAGGCCGGGCAGCACGGTTTTGGGCAGGCGGAAGGTGACGCGCCCCGTCTCGGGCGAGCCCAGCGGGTCGCGCACGTCGTCCGGGGCGGGGCGGTATTCGGCCAGCACGTTGCCCCAGTGGTCTTCGACGCGCACGCCCGCGCCCACGAACACGACGTACTGGTAGCCGTCGGGCAGGGTGTAGTGGCTCGCGCGCGGCACCTCGGCGGGGCCACCCCCCGGCCCGAAGGCGAGGGCGGCAAAGGTGAGCTGGAAGCCCAGCTCGGGGTTCCAGCCGGGCTGCGTGAGGGCGCGGAACCGCACGTCGAAAAACCACGCGTCGTCGGTTTCGCGGATGGCGAGGCCCGTGGCGTCGAAAATGCCGGGCGCGAAAAGGGGGCCGGTGGGATAGGTGTAGGTGCCCCCCGGGCCACGGTCGTCGTGCGCGGGCAGGTCGAGGTCGAGCCGCAGGCGCGCCCCGTCGGGCGGTGGCGCCTTGACGACCGGGCGCGTCAGCAGGGGCCACGTCGGGCCGGCGAGGGCGGCCAGGCCGGGCCTGAGGCGCGGCGTCTGCCACGCAAAGCCGGCCCACGCGGCGGCGTCGGGGCGCGGCAGCTGCGCATCTATGCCCAGCGGGGCGCCATCCACGGTGGCGTTGGTGACGACGAACGCGCCTGTCCCCAGGCGGCTCAGCACGACGGTGCGCGGCTGGCCGGTGGCAAGGGGCACGCGCCGGGCGGCGCCCGCGCCCCGCACCTCGACCGTCAGGCCCGGCGGCACGTCGCCCTCGGCGGTCAGCAGCGCCGTCAGCGTCTCCTCGTCGGGGCCGGGCGTCTGGGCGCGAAGCTGCGCCCGCACGTGCCCATCGCCCACGCGGAAATAGACCGTCGTTGCGCCCCACGCGGCGGGCAGGTGCGGCTCGAGGACGACGTGGTCGGGCGCGGCGTACGTCACGCCCGCGAAGTCCTCGAAGCTGTTGCGGACGAACTCGGCCAGCGTCCACGCCTGCGAAACCGTTCCCGTGAGGCGCGGCAGGGGCGCGTCGTCGCGGGGAAAGGCGTCGGAGTTTTCGGGCAGCGTGCCCACGGCGCCGCGTTCGAGGGCCGTGTGGGCGAGGTACCGCGTCTGCTCGTAGGCGAGGTCGGGCGCGCCTTCGCGGGCCATGAGGCTGACGAGCGGCCCGGCGAGCCACGTCCAGATGGTGCCGTTGTGGTAGGCGGCGTCTTTGGGGTAAAACTCGGGCGCCTCGTGGTACGGGTGGAAGGCGTCGTCGTCCTGCGCCAGCGACGCCACGCCCCACGGGTAGGCCAGGGCCCCGGCCACCTGCCGCGTGATGGGCTGCGCCAGGGTGTCGGGCAGGCCGAACAGGCGGAGCGCGAACAGGCCGTTGGGGCGCATCTGGGCGTCGGGCGTGCCGTCGGCGTTGAGGTGGTCGAAAAAGAGGCCCGTGTCGGGGTCGCGGAAAACGGCCAGAAACGAGGCCCGCAGCGCGTCGGCGGTGGCATCGTAATAGCGTGCCGCCTCGCCCTCGCCCACCTGCCGGGCGACGCCTGCCGTGGCGCGAAGCTGGGCGTAGAACAGGGCCTGGACTTCGACGGCGCGGTTGCCGCGCGGGCTCCACTCGCGCCCCGGCCCCGCCGCGGCGTCCATCCACGTTTCCTGGTCGCCGTGGACGAGAAATCCCTGCGCGTCGGTGCGGGCGAGGGCCGCGCGGGCGGCGAGGTGCAGCACGGGCCAGATGGCCTGCCGGAAGGCCGCATCGTCGCGCAGGCGCAGGTACGCCGCGCACTGAATGGCGAACCACGGCGTGCCGTCGGCGGTGTTGTAGGTGACGTTGTCGAGGGAGACGAAGTTGGGGATGCGCCCCCCGTCGGGGCTGCCCGCGTCCTCATTCTGGTGGCGGGCGAAGTCGAGCAGCACGTCCCGCGCCTCGTCCCACCGGCCCGTCACGAACAGGGCGCCGGGGATGGAGATGAAAGAATCGCGGCCCCAGTAGTTGTTGAACCACGGCAGGCCGGCGAAAATGCCGCGCCCGCGCTGGTTCATGACGAGGGCGTCGAGCGAGAGGCGCGTCCACGCGAGGGCGCGGTTGAACAGCGTGTCCTCTGTGGCCACGAAGGCGCCGTCGAGCAGCCCTTGCATCCGGTCGCGGCGGGCCTGCCGGAGGGTTTCCGCGCTGCGGGCGACGTGCCGGGCCAGGGCGGCGGCTTCGCCGGGCGTGGCGGCGCTCGCCAGCACGACGGGGCCGTCGCCGGCGAGGTGCAAAAGGCCCGGCGCCAGCCGCGCCCCGTCCACCCCGGCCCCCTCCACCACTTCGGCGGCGGCCTCTGCTGCCGCGCCGGGCGCGTGGACGGCCAGCCACGTCGCCTGCCCGCCGTCCGCGCGGTTGCGGCGCGCCACGAGCAGCACGTCGCCCTCGGCGCGCCGGTCGAAAAAGGCCGCGTCGCGGCTGTCGGCGACGAGAGGCTGGAACGCCCGTGCGCCTCTGGACGGCACGAGCACGAGGGCGTTCAGGCTATCCACGAGTGTTATCTCCACTTCCAGCCCGCCCGCGTAGCGGCGCCGCACGTGGTCGGGCCAGACGGTCGCACCTGTCAGGTTTTCGGCCCGCTGCCAGCCCGCCTCCGTTTGCCACGCCCAGTCGTCCACGACCACGAAGCCCGCGACGTTGAAGCCCTGCCACGCCGTCCGGTGCGGCGCGGCGGCCTCGCCGTAGAGGTACGCCGCCCCCTTGTTGGTATAGACGAACGGCCGCGACGCGTCGGCCTCGACGGCGATGCCGAGGGCGTCGAGGCGCGGCTGGGCGGAGGCAAGGGGCACGGCGATCAGGGCGGCGGCGAGCCAGAAAAGGCGCATGGACGGTAGCAGAAAAACGCCCCGCCCCAACGCCC
>CBDUCD010000279.1:0-4172 GCA_965365535.1 uncultured Rhodothermales bacterium
CCATTGGCCATTGACGGATTGAACGTTGACGCGTTGAGCATTCCCGCGCGGTCTCCAGCATCCACGTTCACGTCCTGCTGCAACCGCTCGCGCTATCCCTTTTCGATGGCCCGCCGCATCCGGTCTATGGCGGTGCTGAGGCGCGTATATACGTAGCGGAACTGGCTGTAGCCCATGATGTCGGCAATCTGCGGGGCGGACAGGTTCTGCTCGAAGCGCAGGTGCAGGAGAAGCTGGTCTTCGGGCGTCATGCTTTCGAGGGCGGCAGCAAGGGCGGCGCGCCGGTCCTGCCTTTCGCGGCCCTCCTCGTAGTCGTCGGCGAGGGGGTCGAGGCCCATCTCGATCATGGCATCCACGGACGTGGTGCGGCGCTGCAGGGCGATCTGCTCCATCAGGCGCCAGCGGCGCTCGTCGCCCAGGAGGTCGTGGATGCGGTCGAGGGCCTGCTGCACGTCGTCAGCCGTTATGCCGGCCTCGCGGCTGGCCAGCACCTCGGCAATGTCGGTGTTGGCGAGCCGGTGGTAAAAGTGCAGCCGGTAAACGGACTTCTCGAAAGGCGTCAGCCTGTTGTAGAACGTCTCGGGGATGACGCCCGTGCGGGTGCGCCGCTTGCGGTCGTGGGCCGCGTTGCCCACGATGACGCTCAGCCAGGGGCGGATGGGGCTGCCCGCGCGGAAACGGCGCAGCGCGGCGTAGTCCTGCGCTTGAAGCCGTTCGCAGACGGCGGTATAGACCTCCATCACCTCGTCGCGGTCGCGGAACAGGCGCCGGATCATGCGCAGCAGGACGGGCGAGTAGAGGTCGAGCAGGTCGCGGTAAGCCCCTTCGGCATCGGTGCTGAAGCGTTCGGTGAGGCGCACCTCCTCCGGCGTCACGGTGTCCGGCTCGGGCACGGTGGGTTCCGGGGGCGGCTGCGGCATCGTCGGAAGCGTGTGAGATTACGGCTGAAACGAGGCGCCGCATTGACGGATTCCCCCGGCCCATCTTACTTTGCCCCTGCGCGCTTGTAGCTCAGCTGGATAGAGCGTTGGATTCCGGTTCCAAAGGCCAGGGGTTCGAATCCCTTCAAGCGCACCCCCAAGCCGCCCTATCGGGCGGCTTTTGGCGTTTCTAAAGGGGAGGCGGCCTTCGTTACAGGACGGTCACGCCGCGGTTCCACGCCTACCGCACCCCCTCGCGGGCGGTGCGGACGTGCTGCTCGAGCGACAGGTAGCGGTCGAAATGGCCTTTCGCGTCGAGGGCGGCGCTGTAGTGGGCGCGGGCCTGGGCGGTGCGGCCCCGCGCCTGTTCGATCTGGCCGGCGTAAAAGTGGCTCCACGGCGCCAGCCCGTCGAGCGGGTCGGGGCCGGGGTCGGCAATGGCGGCGGCGTAGCCTTCGAGGGCGGCATCGGCCTGCCCGCCGATGTCGGCGGCGCGGGCGGCCTGGTAGCGGGCGCGGGCGCGCGTGCGGGCGTCGAGGCTGGGGGCGCGGGCCAGCAGGGGTTGGAGCAGCGCCAGGGCTGCCGCGCCGTCGCCGCGCCCCTCGGCGGCGTTGCGGGCCTTTAAAAGCGCCTGCTCGTCGGGCGTCAGGGGCGCTGCCAGCCGGTACCGGGCCACGCGCACGGCCAGTTCTTCGGTTTCGGACGTGCGGGTGTGGCGGATCTGCCGGTAGTACGGCAGCGCGTCGGCGCGGCGCCCCATCATCTCCAGCGACAGGGCCAGCCCCATCTGCGCGGCGGCGCGCAGCGACTGTCCCCGGTGCCTTTCCAGAAACTGCCCGTAGAGCCGCGCGGCCTCGTCGAAGCGGTTTTGCTTGAAGCGGGCGTCGGCAAAGTAAAACGTCGCGTAGTGGAGCGGCAGCGCGCCCGGCGTGCTGGCGGCGGCGATGGGCGCGTACACGCGGGCAGCCTCGTCGGCGCGGCTGCCGGCGAGCAGCGTGTAGCCGTAGAGGTGCGCCACGAGCGGCGAGCGCGGGTGGGCCTGGTAGAGCGGCGCCAGGCCGGCCATGGCCGCCGGCGCGTCCGACCGGATGATGATGTCGGCGATGGCGAGCAGCATCCGGGCTTCCTCCTGCACGTACTGCCCCTCGCGCGCGGCGCGGGCGAGTTCGGCGCGGCCCTGCTCGACGCTGCCGCTGTAGCCCAGCAGGCGCAGCAGGCTGCGGTAGCCCGAGGGCAGCGACCCCAGCACCATGTGCATCAGCCCCAGCCCTTTCAGCGGTTCGGCAAAGCCCGGCGCCCCGTCGGCGGCGCGGGCGTAGCCGCCAAAGGCGCTGCGGGCAGCCAGGGCGGCTTTCGTCGTCTTCTCCAGCCGCCCCCACACGATGGCGCGCTGGAAGTCGGTTTCGGCTTCGAGGAAGTACGACCACCGCGAGCGCGGAACGGTGCCCAGAAACGCCTTGAGCGAATCCGAGCGCTCGGCAAAACGGCTGAACTGCGCGTCGTCGTCCGTCAGAAAGCCGCGCAAGAGCGACGCCGTGGCGAGGTAGTAGAGGGCCGCCGCCTGGCCGTCGGGGCGGGCGGCGAGGCGGCGCAGCCGCGCCTCGGCGGCGTCCACGCGCAGGTACAAGAGGTCGGTGCGCGCCGCCGCCAGCAATTCGCGCGAGGGCTGCGACGCGACCAGCATGGGCAGGCCGTCGGGCAGCGTCTGCGCCGAGAGGACGGGCACGCCCAGCAGCAGCGCCATCGCGGGCAGCAGCAGCGCCGCGCGCCGGGAAAGACGTTCCATCGGGGGTACTCCTTTTTGGATGGATCAGGAATGCAGCCCGATGCGGGCGGCGCGGGCGTCTTCCTCGGCCTGCTCGCGGGCGTTGCGCGCCTGGATCTCCTCGAACGTAAGTAGCTGCCCCTCGCTCTGCGCCACAATCGAACACACCACGAGGTCGCCCGTCACGTTCGTCACCGTCCGGCACATGTCGAGAATGCGGTCCACGCCCAGAATGAGGGCAATGCCGGAGGCCGGAATGCCGACGGATTCGAGGATGATGACCAGCATCACGACGCCCGCACTCGGCACCGCCGCCGTGCCGATAGACGCCAGCGTGGCCGTCAGGATGATGGTCAGCTGGGCGCCCAGCGTCAGGTCCATCCCGATCACCTGGGCGATGAAAACGGCGGCGACGGCCTGGTAAAGCGCCGTCCCGTCCATGTTGACCGTCGCGCCGAGGGGCAGCACGAACGACGCCGTCTCCTTCGCGATGCCCAGGTTGCGCTCGGCCACTTCGAGCGTCACGGGCAGCGTGGCGCCACTCGACGACGTGGAAAACGCCACGAGCTGGGCGGGCGCGACGGCGGGGAAAAAGCGCCGCACCCACTTGGGCGTGAAGATCTTCAGCAGCACCATGTACACCAGAAACGTCTGCACCAGCAGGCCCAGCACAACGGTAAAGCTGTACATCCCCAGCCCCTGCAACAGGTAGAGCACGCGGTCGGGCCGGTCGCCCACAATCGTCGTGATGGTGCCGGCCATGAGCCCGAACACGCCCAGCGGTGCCATCAGCATGATCAGATCGACGAGCTTGATGATGAGCGCGTTCATCGCGTCGAAAAAGTCGAGCAGGGGCCGCGCCTGTTCCCCGGGGATGAGCAGCAGCCCGATGCCGATGGCGACGGCGACGAAGACGACCTGGAGCATCGCGCGGTTGTTGCCGAGGGCGCCGAAAAAGTTGTCCGGCACGATGTCCACGATGGGCTGGAGCGGGCCGCGCGCGGCGGCTTCCTCGGCGGCCTGCTCGCGCGACTGGGCGTCGCCCGCGTACGACGCCTCCATCTCGGCGCGCAAATCGGGCGGCAGGTACTTGCCCGGCTGGATGACGTTGACGGCCACGAGCCCGATGACGAGCGCCAGAACCGTCGTGCCGATGTAGATGGCGAGCGTCTTGCCGCCGATGCGGCTGAGCTTGCTCAGGTCGGACAGCGACGTGACGCCGGCCACGAGCGAGGCCAGAATGAGGGGGACGGCGATGAGTTTGAGCAGGTTGACGAAAACCGTCCCGAAGGGCGCCACCCAGTCGTCCACGAAGCCGCCCCACCGCATCTGCACGGCCACGAGCCCGAAAACGAGGCCGAGCACGAGGCCGGCGATGATCTGCCAGTGCAGCTTGCGGTACCAGGGCATGGGGATGGGGTGGGTTTGAGAGGGGAGGTTCGAGGTTGGAGAAGAAGCGGGCGGGGTGGCGCGCCCTTGCAATTCAT
>CBDUCD010000280.1:0-4169 GCA_965365535.1 uncultured Rhodothermales bacterium
GGGCCGGTCTCGAAAACCGGAGTACCCTCCGGGGTACCGTGGGTTCGAATCCCACCCCCTCCGCACACGCCCGGCAGGCCACCCGCGCCCGCCGGGCGTTCTTGTGCCGGAGTGTCAGGCGGCGCAAGCGGGGCAGGGTAATTGCACGGGGCTTCACCGCCGTCCGGCGTGCCGCGTGAATCAGACGGCGCCGCCAGACGTTGGGTGGAAAACGCGGGCCAGCAACCCGCTACCGCCCGCCCATCCCGTACAGACGCCTACCAAACGCCTTTTCGATATGGAATTTCTTTCGTGCAAAGCCTGCGGCACCGAAGCCGTCGTCCCCGTCGAGCTGCCGCCCGACGCCGAATTCCTCGGCCAGATTGGCGACGATGCCGACGAGGTGCACTTCTACTCCTGCCAGGTCTGCGGCGACAACTGGCTCTCGGTCAAGAGGGCACCGCTGGGCGGGGCGTGCGAGATCGAGTTCGTCCACCAGATGGGAATGCACCCCACGCTGCGCCGCTCGGCGCTGCTGTCGAACACCGTCGTGATGAGCGAGGCCAGCGTGGACCACTGGTCGTACTACTACGGCGACGCCGAACTCGACGAGAAGGACTGGCGCGGGCGCCTGGCCCGGCGCCGGGGCGTGCTGAAAGCCGTCTGCACCAACTAGCGCGCATCCGCCATCCCATCAACCCGGAAAACCCCTGGAGGCGGCGGGCCTCCGGGGGTTTTCGTTTTACAGCGCCTCGCGGATGGCGGCGGCGGCCTCGTCAACCGTCCAGTCTTTGCCCCGGAAGTAGCGCTGCACGCGCCCGTCGCGCCCCACGATGGCGGCCACGAGGTTGTGCTGGATTTCCTGCCGGTCGGTGAGGACGAACTGCCCCAGCGCGCCCCACACCTTTTGAAGCTCGGCGGGCGTGCCCGTGGCAAAGTGCCAGCCGCCGGGCTGCCGCGTGTAGCGCGCCCGGTAGTCGCGCAGCACCGCGGGCGTGTCGTAAGCCGGGTCGAGCGTGACGCTGAGCAGGGCCACGTCCTCGTCGCCGGCGAAAAGGTCGTGGAGTTCGGCAAAGCGCCCGCTCAGCAGGGGGCAGTAGTCGGGCAGCGGGCAGCGCGTGTAGATGAAGTCAATGACGAGCACGCGGCCCCGGTAGCTGTCGAGGGCGAGGCTGTCGCCGTTTTCGTCCACGAGGCGAGCTTGGGGCAGGGCTTCGCCCACGTCGAGCAGGGTGTCGTCGGGGCGGAAAACCGAGCGGCCCGACGTGGCGGGCGTGAGCAGGCTGTCGGCGATGGGGTGGATGTTTTCGATCCACGACGCCTCGCGCGTCACGACGAGGGTAAAGCCGATGGGATCGCCCTGCGCCAGCCCGGCGACGCTTTCGCGCGCCTGCATCGTCATCGTCATGGCGGGCATGTAGCCCTTTATGGCCTCGTGGCTGACGATGACGGTGTGGTCGTCGTCGCCGAAGCCGACGACGCGCCCGCGCGCGTCGAAGCGTTTGTCGCCCGCGCAGGAGGCGAGCGCGAGAAGGGCGGCGAGGGGCAGCAGCAAAGGGCGCATGAGCACGAAAAAGATGGGAGGAAATCGGGGAGGGCGTCAGGCGGCGCCATTCCACAGGTCGTGGAACAGAGCGGGCAGCGAGATGGGGCGGCCCGTGGCGTAATCCACCCACACGACCGTCGCCTCGCCCTCGGCGGCCAGCCTGTCCGGCGCCTCCTCGGTCGCCACGCGGTAGCGCGTCACGATGGAGGCGCGGCGCGGCGCCTCGCACAGCAGCTCGACGCGCAGCATCGCCGGGTACACGATGGGGCGGCGGTACGTGCACGCCGCGTGCGCCACCACGGGCCCCTCTTTTTCCGTCCACACGCGCCGGTACCCGAGCAGCCACTGCGTGCGGACTTCCTCGAAATAGCGGAAGTAGTGCGCGTTGTTGACGTGCCCGAGGGCGTCGAGGTCGCCCCAGCGGACGGGCAGGTGGGTGGTGAAAACGGAGCGGACGAGGGGAGGGGGCACGGGACTAGTAGAGAAGCATCGAAAAGCGGCGGCGACGGCTGCGCGTCACGTCGTGGCCGGGGCCGAGCAGGGTGAAAAGGGCCACGCCCAGCTGGCGCGGCAGGTCGTCGGCGTAGTAGCGGTCGGCCTGGAGGGCGTCGAGGAGGGCGTCGGCGGCCGCGTCGAAGTGCTCGGCGTCGAGGGCGTCGAGGGCGCGGCGCGTGGGCGCGAGGCCCGGCCCGTCGGGCAGCGCGTCGCGGCGGGCGGCCACGTCGGAAAGCGTGCGGAGGGCATCGTAAATCTGGCCGTAGTGGGCGCCGGCGGGCGTGGCGCCTCTGACGAGATCGAGGGCGCGCGGCAGGTCGCGGAAGGCAAGCGTCTGGGCCAGCAGGTAGCGCGCCTCGGGCACGTCGGCGTCGAGGGCGAGGGCGTTTTCGAGGAGAGGGCGGGCGTCGTCCATCAGCCCGGCGTCGAGCAGGGGCTGGGCCTGGGCGACGAGGGCGCGGGCGGGCGAGGGCAGGTGGTCGCCGAGCCACTGGCGGACGGCCGCCTCGGGCAGCGCGCCCGTGAACTCGGCCAGGACGCGGCCCTCGTGGAACAGCTTGACGGCGGGGATGCCCCGGATGCCGTAGCGCTGCGACACGTCGGGGTACTGGTCGGTGTTGACCTTGACGAGCGACCACGCGTCCGTCTCGGCGGCGAGCTTGTCGAGCGTCGGGCCGAGGGCGCGGCACGGGCCGCACCACGGCGCCCAGAAATCCACGACGACGGGCCGGTGGTGGCTCGTCTCAACAACGTCTTCGTCAAAGCGCAGAACCCCGTTTTCCATCTGTCTGTTAGGCGGCAAGCTCCAAACAACCCTGCCGCATGAACGTCCGCCTGGCCTTTTCGGGTTTCCCCCTCTTTTTGCTGCTCGCCCTCGCCGCCTGCACGCGCCACGTCCCCGACGCGCCCGAGGCCGCCGACGGCTACGACGCCGCCGCCGACACGCTGCGCTTCGGGGGCGAGGTGCACCTGCGCAACGTGCGGCAGCTCACCTTTGGCGGCAACAACGCCGAGGCGTACTGGAGTCCGGACGGCAAGCAACTCATCTTCCAGAGCGACTGGGGCCGCATCAACAGCCAGGGCTGCGACCAGCAGTTCGTGATGAACGGCGACGGCACGCCCCTGGCCGACACCACGCGCTACCGCCTCGTCTCGACGGGCCAGGGGCGCACGACGTGCGGCTACTTCATGCCCGATGGGCGCGTCCTGTTTGCCTCGACGCACGCCGCCGGCCCCGAGTGCCCGCCCGCCATCCGCGACGCGCAGGGGCGCTACACGTGGGCCATCTACCCCGACTTCGACATCTACACCGCGAACGCCGACGGCTCGGACCTCCAGCCCCTTATCGCCGGGCCGGGCTACGACGCCGAGGCGACCGTCTCGCCCGACGGCAAGTATATCGTCTTTACGTCCACGCGCGGCGGCGACCTCGACCTGTACCGCTACGAAATCGCCACGGGCGCCATCGTCCAGATCACGAACACGCTGGGCTACGACGGCGGCGCCTTTTTCTCGCCCGACTCGAAAAAGCTCGTCTGGCGTGCCTCGCGCCCCGAAGGCGCCGATGCCGAGCAGTACCGCGCCCTACTGCGCGACAACCAGGTGCAGCCCAGCGCCCTCAACCTGTTCGTGGCCGACCTCGACGGCCAGAACGCCCGGCAGGTGACGCACCTCGAAGGCGCCAACTGGGCGCCGTACTTCCACCCGGACGGCCAGCGCATCGTGTTTTCGAGCAACCACCACACCCTCGCCGAGGGCGGGCGCGAGTTCGACGTGTTCATGGTGAACCTCGACGGCACCGGCCTGGAGCGCATCACGCACTCGGGCACGTTCGACGCTTTTCCCATGTTCTCGCCCGACGGCCAGCGCATCGTGTTTGCCTCCAACCGCAACAAGACGCGCACGCCCAGCCGCGACACGAACATCTTCGTGGCCGACTGGGTGGAAACGCCCGACGCCGCCGATACCGCCTTCGAGACCGTGCCCGTGGACGGCGACACGACGGTGCCCGGCGCCCCCGCCCGCACGCCCCGCCCCGGTGGCAACTGAGCTTTTCGTTTAGCGCCTGCCCGCCCATGACCCCGGTAAAACCCCCCATCGGCGAAGCATCCGGCAAGAAGGAGGCCGTCGAGGCGATGTTCGACAGCAT
>CBDUCD010000281.1:0-4151 GCA_965365535.1 uncultured Rhodothermales bacterium
GCCGCCATCCCCCTGCCCGAGCACCCCAACCCCAACTGGATGCGCCCCGCGTGGCTCAACCTCAACGGGACGTGGGACTTCCAGTTCGACCCGCAGGACCGGGGCATGGCGCTGGGCTGGGCCGCCGGGCCCCTGCCCGATCCCCAGACCATCGTCGTGCCGTTTCCGTGGGGATCGGCGCTTTCGGGCCGGCGCGACAGCGCCCAGATCGCGTGGTACCGCCGCACCGTCAGCGTGCCCGCCGACTGGGGCGGAAAGCGCATCTTTCTCACCATTGGCGCCTCCGACTGGCTCACGACGGTGTGGGTAGATGGCCACGAAGTGGGCACCCACCAGGGCGGCTACACGCCGTTCTCGTTCGAGATCACGCCGCACGTGCAACCTGGCGGCCAGCACACCCTCACCGTTCGCGTGGACGACGTGGACCGGCCTTTCACGCTCGAAGGCAAGCAGGGCTACGGCGACGCGCGCGGCATCTGGCAGACGCCGTTTCTCGAAGCGCGCGGCACCACGCCCCTCGAAACCCTCCACTTCTCGCCCGACCTCGCCGGCCAGCAGGTGCGCGTCGAGGCGCGGCTGATGGAAAAGGCGCCCACCGACCTCACGCTCACCCTCCGTTTCGCCGACAACGGCGTGGCGCCCGTCACGCAGCGCGTGCCGCGCGGCGCCGAAAGCGTCGCCTTCAACGTGCCCATCCCCGCGCCGCACCTGTGGACGCTTGAAGACCCGTTTCTCTACGACGTCGAGGCGCGCCTCGAAGGCGCCGGCGCCCCCGACGTGGTCAACACCTACTTCGGGATGCGCGAAATCGGCGTCGTCAACCTGCCGGGCACCGACATCCCGTACGTCGCCCTCAACGGCAAGCCCCTTTACCTCCAGCTCACGCTCGACCAGGCGTACCACCCCGAGGGCTTTTACACCTTCCCCGACGACGATTTCGTGCGCGACGAGATTCTGCGCGCCAAAGGGATCGGCCTCAACGGGATGCGCGTCCACATCAAAGTGCCCCTTACGCGCAAGCTCTACTGGGCCGACAAGCTGGGGATGCTCATCATGAGCGACCTGCCCAACGGCTGGGGCGAGCCGACGGCGGAGCAGCGCCAGGAAGGCGAGTACACGCTCCGCCAGATGATCCGGCGCGACTACAACCACCCGTCCATTTTCTCGTGGATCACCTTTAACGAGACGTGGGGCCTGCGCACCAGGACGCCCGAGGGCGAGCGCTACCTGCCCGAGACGCAGCAGTGGGTCGTTTCGATGTACCGGCTGGCCAAAACCCTCGACCCGACGCGACTTGTCGAGGACAACTCGGTCTGCTGCGACATCGGCCATACGGAAACCGACATCAACTCGTGGCACGCCTACCTGCCGGGCTGGGCGTGGGAAGGCGCCCTCGACGACGCCTCGAAAGGGACGTACCCCGGCGGCGCAGCGCTGTGGGAAAAAGGCTACCAGCCCGGCAACCAGCCCAACATCAACTCGGAGTTTGGCAACGTGTGGGGGTATGAAGGCTCGACAGGCGACGTGGACTATAGCTGGGAGTACCACCGCGCCGTGGACGCCTTCCGCCGCCACCCCGCCGTCGCCGGCTGGCTCTACACCGAGCACCACGACGTCATCAACGAGTGGAACGGCTACTGGCGCTTCGACCGGTCGGAGAAGTTCACGGGCATGGACGAGCTGGCCGGCGGCATGACGCTGCGCGACCTGCACGCGCCCCTCTACATCGCCGTGGGCGACCAGTCGAGCCAGGCCGTGCAGCCCGGCCAGACCGTCGAGGTGCCGCTTTTCGCCTCGTTCATGACGGGCGAGCAGGGCTACGGAGAGGGCCTCACGCTGCGCTTCAAGCTCTACGGATGGAACGCGCTGGGCGAGGAGAAAACCTGGGCCGAGTCCAGCCGCCGCATCCCGTACCGCCCGTGGATGGCGCAGCCGCTGCGGCCCCTCGAAATCACCATGCCCGGCGAAAAAGCCGTGGCCGTGCTCGTGACGCGCCTGGAAGACGGCGCGGGCCACGTTTTGCAGCGCAACTTCACCACGTTTGTCGTCGAGGGCGAGGCGCCCACCCAAATGATGGTGGCCGGGCGGACGGTTCGCCTCGCGCCCTTCGCGCCGGCCTCGTTCAGCGCCGCCGACTGGTCGCTGAAGCAGTGGAACGTGATGGACGGCCTCAAGGTGAATGGCGCCGGCGCGGGCTATTTCGAGTACCGCGTGCCCGTTCCCGCCGGCCTCGACCTGGCGCGCGTCGAGTCGGTCTCGCTGGTGGCCGAGGTGTCGGCCAAGCAGCTTTTCGGCAAAGACCGCGACGACGGCCCGGCCAACGACGACGGCGATTACATGCGCGGCAAAGGTCTCAACGACCCCAGCCGCAACCGCAACGCCTACCCCATGACCGACGAGACGCGCTTTCCCAGCGCCGTCACCGTCCGCGCAAACGGCGAAACCGCCGGCCAGTGGCTGCTCGCCGACGACCCCGCCGACCACCGGGGCATCCTGTCGTGGCACAACCAGCAGCGCGACCGCTTTCTGCGCGAGACGGGCTCGTACGGCTACCTCAAAACCGCCGTCATTCCCCGCGCCGCGCTCGAAAAAGCCGCCCAGACGGGCGAACTCGTCCTCCGCTTCGAGGTGGACAGGGGGCTGCCGGGCGGGCTGGCGTTTTACGGCGACCGCTTTGGCCGCTACCCCCTCGACCCCACGCTCGTGTTCACCATGCGCCCGTAGCGGTTGGAGGTTGGCGGTTGGAGGTTGGCACCACGCCTTACGCCATACGCAACACGCAATACGCCCCATTTCCATGCTCCAGCAACAGGTCACGCGTCAGTTCAGGGCGCGCTTTGGCGCCCCGCCCGCCCTTATCGTCCGCGCGCCCGGCCGCGTCAACCTCATCGGCGAGCACACCGACTACAACGACGGCTGGGTGCTGCCCATCGCCATTGACCGCGCCGTGTGGATTGCCCTGCGCCCCCGCGACGACCGGCACGTCGTGGTGCACTCGCTCGACTACGACGAAAGCCTGCGGTTCTCGCTCGACGGCCTGGAACGCGGCGGCGAGGGCTGGGGCGAGTACGTGAAAGGCGTCGCGTGGGCGATGCAGGAGGCCGGGCACGCGCTGCGGGGCTGGGAGGGCGTCGTGGTAGGCAACGTGCCGCGCGGCGCCGGCCTGTCGTCGTCGGCGGCCATCGAGCTGGCCGTGGCCCGCGCCTTTGCCGCCGCAGGTGGCCTGGCCTGGGACGCCCGCGCGATGGCGCTCCTGGGCCAGCGCGTCGAAAACGCGTGGGTGGGCGTCAACTGCGGCATCATGGACCAGATGGTCGTCGCCAGCGCGCAGCCCGACGCCGCCCTGCTCATTGACTGCCGCACGCTCGAAACCGAGACGGCGCCGCTGCCGCCCGGCACCGCCGTCGTCGTGCTCGACACGGGCACGCGGCGCGGCCTGGTGGACTCGGCCTACAACGAGCGGCGGCAGCAGTGCGAAAGCGCCGCCCGCGCCTTTGGCGTGGAGGCGCTGCGCGACGTGGACGAAAGGGCGTTTGCCGAAAAGGCCGACGCCCTGCCCGAGCCCACGCGCCGCCGCGCCCGCCACGTCGTAACCGAGAACGCCCGCGTGCTGCGCGCCGTCGCGGCCATGCGCCGGGGCGACGCCGCCGAGCTGGGCCGCCTCATGAACGCCAGCCACGCCAGCCTCCGCGACGACTTCGAGGTGTCGAGCCCCGCCCTCGACGCGATTTCCGAACTCGCCCGCAAAGAGCCCGGCTGCTTTGGCGCCCGCATGACCGGCGCGGGCTTTGGCGGCTGCGCGGTCGCCCTCGTCGAGGCCGACCGCGCCGAGGCGTTCGTCCATTCGGTCGAGGCCGCCTACCGCGCCCGCGTGGATGCCGAGCCGCAACTCTACGTGTGCCACCCCGTGGGCGGCGCCGCCGTCGTCCACGCGGCCCCCGCGCAGGCGGCGGGCGGCTGAGAGTCGGTCTATGAAGGCCCCCTCACCCTAACCCTCTCCCCGGTGGGAGAGGGAACAGGCAGACATCCCCCTGCTCCCTTCAGAGTTCATAGACAGACTCTGATACCAGTTCTTTGATTTAACCACTCATGCCACTTCCGTCACTCCCGCGCAGGCGGGAGCCCAGTCGCTGGTTCGGCGGAGGCCAGCG
>CBDUCD010000282.1:0-4139 GCA_965365535.1 uncultured Rhodothermales bacterium
CCCTACCCCATCAGCTGCTGGAGGCGGCGTTTGTTGTTGGCGTAGCTGTAGGCGGTGTCGGGCGTGATGAGGCGCTGGCGCACCAGTCGGAACAGGTCCTGCTCCATCGTAATCATGCCCTGCTGGCCGGCCTCCCACATCATCTGGTAGATTTCCGAGTGGTTCTTGTTTTTGATGGCCGCGCGCGAAGCCTGCGTCATCCAGAGCACCTCTTTGGCCAGCACGCGCCCGCCGCCGATGCGGGGGCACAGCTTCTGCGAGACGACGCACCGCAGCACGTCGCCCAGTCGGTTGCAGACGCGGTCCTGCTCGTCGGGCGGGTACTCGCCGATGATGCGGTCGATGCTTTCAATCGCGCTCGACGTGTGCAGCGTCGAAAACACCTTGTGGCCCGAGTCGGTGATTTCGAGCGCCGCCGAGATGGTCTCGGGGTCGCGCATCTCGCCGATGACCACGATGTCGGGGTCCTGGCGCAGCGCCTGCACGATGCCCTCTTTGAACGAGCGCACGTCGCGCCCCACCTCGCGGTGGCGGACGATGCTCTTTTTCGACTCGTGCATGTACTCGACGGGCTGCCCGATAATGACGATGTGGGCGTGCACGTCCATGTTGTTGGCGTCCACGACGGCGTCGAGCGTCGAGCTTTTGCCCGAGCCCGTCACGCCCGTCACGAGGGTGAGGCCGTCGCGTTCGTAGCGGAACAGGAGGCCCCGCTCGATGGCCGGGTGGAACTCGAGCGTGCGCAGCGCCCGCACCTCGTCGGTAATCATGCGCAGGTTGAAGCCCACGTGGTCGAGGTCGAAGTACATCGTACCGCGAAAGCGGCGGGCGCGCCCGTTGCGTCCGCCAAAGGGCAGCTCGTACGAGAGGTCAATGGCGTTGCGCTCGAAGAAAACCTGGAGCTGCCGCTCGTTGAGCAGGCCGAGAAAAAGGGTGTCCGTTTCGTCCACGCTGAACTGGCCGACCTCGCGGCGCGGCGACTTGTCGCCGCCGGCGCGGTACCAGACGAGGCCGCGGCTGCCCGGCCCGCCGGCGTCGAGGTCGCTGGCGCCCAGGTCGAGCATCCGCGTCACGGCAGGCTCCCAGGCGTCGCGCAGCGCCTGCCGCTGGTCGGGCGAGAGGCGTTCCAGCCCGGCGGCGAGGGCGCGCAGCCGCTCGGCGCCCGTCAGGTGGCGCGGCACCGACGCCACGACCGACTGCACAAAGGGCGGAATCTCGACGAGTCCCCGCTCGCGCGGCCCGTCGGCGGCGTCGCCGTCCACGATCATCCCGAACGGGCTGGCAGGAACGGGCACCCCCGCCGCGTCGGGCAGGCCGTCGGACGACGAGTACGCGCCGGGGTAAAGCGGATGCATGGACATGGGCGTGGGGAAGTGTCGAGTGTCGAGTGGCGAATGGCGAAGGCGAAAATGTCGAGGCCACCGTAGGGGCGCAATTCATTGCGCCCTCTCAGCATGAGGCCCTATCAGCACGAGGCCCTCGCAGCACGAGGCCCCGCCTGCCGCGAGGTGCGCCCTACCGCGTGGTGCGCACCTCGCCCCGGGGTCGTAGGGACGTGCCGCGGCACGTCCCTACGGGGCGCCCCCTCGTGCCGGGAGCGGAAAAGCGAGCAGCGTCAGTTGCTGGCGACGGCGTCGGTGATTTTGATCTCGAACACCTGGTCGGAAAAGTCGGGCGAGTTGCTGGTGTCCTGGAGTTCGTAGTAGCCGCGCCCGTTGCGCCGGCTCCAGCCCGAGCCGCCATAGCTTTCCTTGCCGTTGGCGCGTTTTTTCCACTTCATGTCGCCATACCCGTTTGCCTTGAGGTCGAGGTACTGCGCGGGGGTGAACTTGTCGTAGAGGTCCTCGAAGGCAACGCGGTAGAGGGCCGGGTTGGTGGGGTGCTGCTCCACCATGGCGTACTGCGTTTCGCGCATCTCGCCCAGGTCGTCGGCGCCGTCGAGCAGGGCAGGGTAGTTGTAGTCGTACTTCTTGTCGCTGATGGCAGCCACTTTGTTTTGCAGCTTGCAGTTTTTGTCCACCGCGAGGATGAAGTTGAGCTGGGTGCCGGGGCGCAGCACGGTCGTGTACTTGGCCACGGCGCCGTCGCGGTTGTGGCCCGAGACGAAGACGAGTTCGGGTTCGAGCAAGAGGTAGTTGCCGCCCGCCGTGTTGCCTACCACGGGCACGCCATCCACCTTGCCCGTGCCGTCGTCGAAGGATTTGGGCACGGAGCGCTGCAGGTACACGCCCGAGCAGTAGCCCGCGCGGGATTCGAGAAACTCCGCCTCGAACTTGCTCGGCTGCTGGATGACGAGGGTGCCTTTGCGCAGGTGCGGCTCCTCGACGCCGTGCACGGCGTCGCCAAAGTAGCCGTTGGCCTCGATGCCGTAGCTCGACGGGCTGGCCATGACCACGCGGGTGCGGTAGTAGCCGCCCTGGAAGTTGCGCCGCGTCCAGCCGTTCGTGCCGCCGGCGTTGATGGCGTCCACGATCTGCTGGATGGTCGCGCTGGGGTGCGCGCGCTCGTAGGCGCGGGCGTCGGCGAGGAGTTCGTTGTAGCCCGAGCGGGCAATCTCACGCGCCAGCATCTCCTCCTGCCGCTCGGCGTGGCGCTCGTTGGTTTTGACGTTGGTAACGTGGGTCTGCGCGATGAGGATCGTCCCTCCGATCAGCGCAGTGGTGACGAGTAGCAGTGCGAGTTTTCCCATGGGAATGACGTAGTTGGAAAGGATTAGTGCGGTAGCAGTCCGGCCCGCGCTATTGCCGGTAGGGAATCATGAGGGTCGAGGCAAAGTGGACGCTCTGCATGGCCAGCCCTTTCTGCTCGAAAGGCGTAGCGAGGGTAAAGCGGATGCCCGTGTTGCGGACGGCGTTGGGGTTGAGGGCCAGGGCCGCCGCCGGGTTGGCGATGGGCAGCGCGTCGGGGCCGAGCATCTCGATCTTGAAGTGGCGCAGGTAGGGCGGCGCGCTGCCGTCGAACTCCCACGTGCTGCCGGCGAGGGTGTCCATCTTCACGTAGCGGTTGACGCGGTAGATGTTGTAGGCGTCGGGTCCGCTGCCGCGCGTGCCGGCGTACTGGAGGCGGTACTGCGTGGCCACGCGCGTGGTCTTCGTGACGCTGCCCACGGTTTCGACGCTGTCGCGGTAAAAGGTGAACTCTTTCGTCAGCCCCGCCGAGTCGAGAGGACTCTCGAAAGGCAGCTTGCTCATGGGCAGGTTTTTGCCGACCGAGAGCACGTCGTCTTCGATCCACGTCGCCATGTCGGTCGAAAGGCGGCGCATGGCGTAAGCCGTGTTGGCCTCGTGGTTGAGCGTCTGCACGCGCAGCATCGTCGTGAACAGCACCAGGCCGAGCACGCTGCCCACGATAACAGCCGTCAGGTGGTCGAGAAGGACGATCATGTGGGTGGTGAGGTTGTGAGGTGGCGGGGTGGTGGGTGGAGCGTGGAGGCTGGGCGGAGGGCTGGAGGTTGGCGGTTGGCGAGCTTTTTTGCCCGGCAGCAGAGGCGCGGCGATTTCTGCCCCTCGCCCCAGCACCGCCCGCTACCCACCACCTCGCCACCCCGCTACCTCAAAGCGTCAGCGTCATGACGCGCGAGAGGGTGATGGGCTGGGGGATGTAAAAGCCGGTGCGCTTGCTGTGCGGCCAGTAGTCCCGCACCTCGACGGTGACGAGCTTGCGGAACGTCACGGTGGCACTGCTGTCGAGGGCGGCGTCCACGTAGTGCACCCGCACGTCCACCTTGAAAAAGAGCGTGTCGGCGCCGGCCAGGAAAGGCATCGTCGCCGTTTTCATCTGGTTAAAGGCGCTCACGTCGGCGCACGGGTCGGTGCCGGCGCCAAAAACGGCGCAGCCCCGGCCCTGGGGCATCGCCGTGGCCAGGCGCGCCGTCAGGTCGGCCACGCTGGCCTTGTCGAGTTCGAGGGGCAGCTTGGTGCCCGTCGGGGTGAGAATCTCGGACTCGAAGGGCCGCTCGCGGATCACTTCGATGGCCCGCAGCCCCACCGACGCGCCCATCTCCTCGACCTCCTGCACGATGGCGGCGCGCTGGTAATGCAACGTCTTCTCGGTCACGGAAAACGAGAAAATGGTCGCAACGATAAGCCCCAGCAGGGCAAGCATGGACTGTTGCATGAGAAGCTCAGAAGTTGATCAGG
>CBDUCD010000283.1:0-4101 GCA_965365535.1 uncultured Rhodothermales bacterium
TGACTACCCCCCCGCCTCCTGCGCGGCGAGGGTGACGCTGAAGAAGCTGCCGGCGCCGGGCGTGCTCTCGGCGGCGACGGTGCCGCCGTGGTGCTCGGCAATGCGGCGCACGATGGCCAGCCCCATGCCCGTGCCCTCGTACTCGCCCCGCCCGTGCAGGCGCTGGAAGGGCGCGAAAATGCGGTCGCGGTAGCGCGGGTCGAAGCCGATGCCGTTGTCGCGCACGCTGATGCAGGCCGTGCCGTCCACGCCCTCGCGGCGCACCTCCACGACGGGCGGCACGCCCGGGCGGTGGAACTTGAGCGCGTTGCCGATGAGGTTGAGCAGCATCTGGTGCATCTGCACGGGGTCGGCGGCGACGGTGCCGAGGGGCGCGGCGCGCACCTTTCCGCCTGTTTCGCGCAGCCGCACTTCGAGGTCGCCCAGCACGGCCTCCAGCACGGCGTCGAGGTCCACGGGCACGAAAGGCTGCGACTTCGTCTTGACGCGCGAAAAGGCCAGCAGGTCGCGGATGAGGCTGCTCATGCGCGCCGCCGCCGCCTGCATCCGCAGGGCGTAGTGGCGCCCGTCGTCGCCCAGAAGGTCGCCCTTTTCGTCCAGCAGCAGGCCGGCAAACGACTGGATTTTGCGCAGCGGCTCCTGCAGGTCGTGCGAGGCGACGTAGGCGAATTCCTGGAGTTCGCGGTTGCGCATCTCCAGCTCTGCCGTGCGCTGGGCCACGCGCTGCTCGAGCGTTTCGTTGGCCTTTTCGAGGGCCGTCTGCGCCGCCACCTGCTCGGTGACGTCGTGGCCCTGCACGAAAATGCCCGACGGGCGCCCGTCGGCTTCGAGCACGGGCTGGTACACGAAGTCGAGAAAGCGCTGTTCAGGAGGGGCGTCCTTTTCGCGCTGGATAAAGACGCCCACGCCGCGCCCGACAAAGGGCTGGCCCGTGCGGTACACGCCGTCGAGCAGGTCAATGAAACCCTGCTCGACGACCTCGGGCAGCGCCGCCGCCACCGACCGCCCGAGCACGTCGCGCTGGCCCACGAGCTGGAAGTAGGCGTCGTTGGCGAGTTCGAACACGTGGTCGGGGCCGCGCAGCACGGCCATGAAGCCCGGCGCCTGCCGGAACAGCGCGTGCAGCCGCCGCCGCTCGGCGTCGAGGTTGCGGTTGGTTTCCTGGACGGCGCGGGCGCGGCGGAAGACGCCTTCCTCGGCCTGGGCCGCGCCCGCGCCCAGCACGGCCTCGGCGGCTTCGAGGGCGCTTTTCATCTGCTGCAACGCCGTCACGTCCACCGTATGCTGGAGGATAAAGGCCACCTCGCCGCCGGCGTCCAGCAGGGGCGTGTGGGTGACGCTCCAGAACCGCTCCTCGTGCACGACGCCCCCGGGCGTCTGGCGCGGTATGGTGTAGGGAATGAGGGCGATCTCGTCGCGCACCCCTGTGCGGATCACCTTTTCGAACGACGCCCGCACCAGCGCCATGCTCGGGTCTTCGGGCGTGTCGGGGTTGCCGGGAAAGGCGTCGAACACGTAGCGCCCCAGCAAATTCGCACGCTGGCTGCCCGTCACGGCCAGGTAGGCGTCGTTGACGGCCACGTACCGCAGGTCGCGGTCGAGCAGCATGTAGGGGTTGGGCGAGCCGTTGAAAAGCAGCTCGAAGTCAATTTCGGCAGGCACGGGCGTCGGGTGGAAAAGCAGCAGAGGCGCAAAGCATACGGCCCGCGCCCCGCCGCGTCAACGGGGCGGGCAGGCGCCTACCCCTCCGGCAGCGCCGCGAGCGTCCAGCCCTGCGCCTGCAAAACGGGCAGCAGCCGGTCCAGCATCGGCCCGATGCGGGCGGCCATCGCCGGGCCGTCGTGGAGGGCGACGAGCGAGCCGGGGCGGATGCGGCGCCGCACGGCCGCCTCGACCGTTTCGGGCGTCGCCGACGGCCGGAAGTCGCCGGGCATGGCATCCCACAGGGCGATGCGCTGGCCCTTGCGGCGGGCGTGGCGCACGAGGCCGGGCGTGAGGTGGCCAAAGGGCGGGCGCAGCCAGCGGACGGCGCGGGCGAGGCCCGTCCACCGCCCGGCGTCGGGGTGGCGCCACGGGTCGGTGTGGCGGCGTCCGTGGCTGCCGGCGGTGTGGCCGGCCTGCCGCAAGCGCGCCAGCGCGCCGGGGTGGCGGGCAAGGGCCTCGTCGAGCACGAAAAACGACGCGCGGGCGCCATGCCGCGCCAGGGCGTCCAGCACCTCGTCCGTCGCCGCCGAGGGGCCGTCGTCGAAGGTGAGGTAGAGGCGCCGATCCCCGGTGGGCAGGCGGCACCAGACGCCGGGCACGAGGGCGGCGGCGAGGCGCGCGGGGGCGTCCAGCAGGGCCGTCACGGGGCGGCGCGGCCTTTCCAGCGCGGGCGGCGGAAGGCGCCGGCGGCGCCGAAAAAGAGCACGTGCGGCACCTGCACGATCTGGAACGGCAGAAACCACGCGCCCAGCCCGCCCGGCCCGTAGCGCCGCAGCGCGGGCAGCACGAGGGCCGCCTCGCCCAGCACCTTGAAGGCAAAGGCGGCGCCCACCCACGGCCACAGCCCGGGCGCGACGAGCGCTGCCACGAGCGCCGCCACCAGCAGCAGGTGGAAGGCGTACACGTAGCGCACGAAAAGGGCCAGCCGCGTGCCCGGGTAGCGCGCCCCCTTCGACGCCCACCGCCACCGCTGGAGCGCGAAATCGCGGTACGACGGCTCGGGCGGCGTCGTCACGAGGGCGTCGGGCGAGGCGCAGAACACGGCCTCCAGCGTCGGGTGCTGCCGGATGCGGAACAGCAGCAGCTCGTCGTCGAGGGGCAGGGGGCGCTCCGTCCGGGCGACGAGTTTGAGGGCCTCGAAAATCTTGCGTCGGTACGCCAGGTTGGCGCTGTTGCTCATGTTGGGCGATCCCGACGCCATCGCGCCCGCTCCCAGGGCAATGAGTCCGGCAAACTCGGCAGCCTGGAACTTGCCCAGCAGCGTCGGGGCGGGCGCCATGCGCACGGGGCCGGCCACGAGGGCCACGCGCGGCGACGTGAACGCCCCGACGAGGGCGCGCACCCAGCCCCGCGCCACGGTGCAGTCGGCGTCGGTCGTGAGGATGATGCTGCCGCGCGCCTCCTGCAAGCCCCACGCGAGGGCTTCCCACTTGTGGCTCGCCGCCTCGCCCTCGACCACGTCGGCCATCTGGATAAGGGTCAGCCGGCTGCCGTAGCGCCCGGCCATCGCGTGCACGCGGCGGGCGGTGTCGTCGGCGGAAAAGTCGTCCATCACGATCACGTCCAGCAGGTCGGCGGGGTAGTCGCAGGCGAAGATGGAGTCGAGGCACGCCTCGACGTGGTCGGCCTCGTCGCGGGCGGGCACGAGAACGGTCACGCGCGGCCACGCGGCGGGCGCGGGCGGGGCGGCGCGGAACAGGCGCCGGAAAGCGGCGGCGTAGCGCCACAGGGGCAGCGCGTAGCCCAGCGCCAGGAGTGCCAGCACGAGCCCGATCCAGTCGGCGGGGGTGAAAGGGTTTACCAGCGCCACGGGATGCGGAGACGACGGGGGTCGTAGTTGAAAAAGGTCGAAAACGCGACGCCGTCGGCGGAAAGGCCCAGCGTGCCCGTGAGGGTGTGGGCGCCCGTGTCGCGCTGGAACACGTGGACGCCCACGCCCACGGCGGCGCGCAAGGGGTAGCGGCGGGCGGGCGCGAACTTCTCGGCCCACGAGGGCGCGAGGCGCGCGTCGGTGAACAGGTTGTCGTACGCGTTGTAGGCCGAGAGCGCCACAAAGCCCCGCGTGCCGTACGTGGCGTTCCGGTTGGGCAGGGCGTGCTGCACCTGCACGTCGAACACGACGAGGTCGTTGCCGGCCAGCCGCCCCGGGCCGGGCCCGATGGCGACGCGGTGGCCCAGGTGCGGCAGCAGCACGAGGGGCAGCGCCTCGCCCTGCGCGACGGTGTGGAGCGCCAGCCCGCGCGCGACGAGCGTAAAGGTGCCGGCGGGGAAAAAGCCCGTCGCGCTGCCGTGGAAGCGCGCAAACGGGTAGTCGCCGCCGCGCAGGTCGAAAAACTGCTCGCCGCCCGCCGTCAGCAGAAAGCCCCGGCGCGCCAGGCCGGGCGTGTCGCGGCGGTC
>CBDUCD010000284.1:0-4096 GCA_965365535.1 uncultured Rhodothermales bacterium
ATGACAACCGTGTAAGCGGATCTGGTAGGAGAAGAAGCAGGCTGCCCTAACGCCCCTCCCACCCTGCCGCCCCCCGTGCGACAAAGTTTAACACGCGCCGCCCCCGGTCACTCCTTTTTCAGCACCATCTGCGCGCGGTCGGCGCGCGACACTTCGGCCAGAAAGGCGCGCACGGCTTCGTAGTCGGCGGCGGGCTGCGCTACGCGCGTCACCTCCATCTGCCGGGTGTAGCGCAGCACGCCGTTTTCGCCCGGCTCGACGCGGGCGTGGTAGCGGGCGAAAGGCGTCTCGAGCGCGACGGGCGCCGGCAGCGCCTCGACGGCAAAACCCGTGGGCAGCACGAAATCCACCACGTCCTCGTCGTAGAACGGGACGGCGGCAAACACGACGGGCTGCGTGCGCGCTTCCGTCAGGGCGTCGGGCACGCGCTGCCAGCGGTTGGTGGGGTTGAGGGGCACGAACAGGCGGGCGCCCGTGAGGGCGGCGTAGCGCGGCAGCCCCAGCCGCAGGTCGAGCGCAGCCGTGTCGGCGCGGGCGTCAATGGCGCCGTAATCGGCGGACTGCACGGTAAAGGCGGGCACCTGCAACTGCTCGCGCAGCCACGCGTCGCGCTCGCGGGCCGTCCGCCCGTAGAGCGCGCCCACGACAATCTCCTGCCCTTCGCCGGTAAAGCGCATCTGGAGCGACGCCTCGGCGCTGCCCGTGCCCGTCAGCCGGATGCGGGCCGCGCTGAACTGGCCGTTTTCGCGGGACGTGGGCGCGGGGGTGCGCACGAGCACGCTTTCGCGGGGCTTGACGACAAGGGCGTGGCGGTCGCCGGTAAAGGCGCCCAGGTGGCCGAAAGGCTGGGTCTGGCTGGTGGTTTCGAGCCAGAGCGTGTCCTTTTCGAGGGGCACGAACAGGATGACGTGGTTGAACTGGCTGCTGGGAAAGTCGTCGAGGATGGGCGCCTGCCGCACGCCGCCGCGCACGAGGGCGGGGTACGACGTGATGCCGGCCTCGGCGAGGAGGGCCTGCATGTAGTTGGTGAGCGCCTTGCAGTCGCCGTAGCCGCGCGCGTGGACGTAGGCCGCGTCGAAGGGCTGCCACCCGCCGATGCCCAGTTGGACGCTGATGTAGCGCGTGCGGCGTTGCAGGTAGTGGTAGAGAACGCGGGCGCGGGCCTCGTCGCTTTCCAGCCCGGCCACGAGGCGCTGCACGTCGGCGCGGGCCTCGTCGGGCAGCACCTGCCGCCCGCGCGCGAGCGTTGCGTAGAAAAGGCCCATGTCGCTCCACGTCGCCATCTCGCCCCGGTAGTCGTCCATCTCGAAAACGGTGGGCGCCGTCACGAGGGTGGGAATCTGCTCGCGCCAGGTGGGGCCGAACTTCTCGACCTTGAACGAGGGCAGCCCTTCCAGCGTCCACGTCAGCGTTTCCTCGTCGCCGCGCGTGGTGCGCGCGGGCTCGGCGGCGAGGTGCTGCGGGCGGTAGCGGGCGCCCACGGCGCGCGGCGCCGACAGCCGGAAAACGGCCTTTTCGACGGGCGCGCTGCGGTCCTGCCTGTCCATCCACGTGTCCTGCGGGTTCCACGCGGGCCAGTGCAGCAGCCCTCGGTACTCGATTTCGTACTCGTACTCGACGGTGTAGGGGTACACGTCGTGGCGCAGGACGGCGGCGCGCACGCGGTTGTCGTCGTAGAGGTTGCCCGAGGGCGCGCTCAGGTCGGCCACGTCGTCTTTGCCCAGCTTGCGGATGGGCTTGCCGCCCGCGTCGAGCAGGCGCCCTTCGAGCTTTTTGACCCGGCGGAAGCGGTCGTACCACAGGTTCTGCACGCCGGCATCCTGCCCGTCGCGGCTGAAGATGGTGGCCACGAAATGGCGCCGTTCGAGGGCGCGGCCCGGCCCCGCCACCTCGAAACTGGTCTCGTCCAGCCGGACGACGATGGCGGCGTCGCCCCGCAGGTCCGGGGGGATGGCGGCGGCGGCAAACTCCTGGGCGCGGGCGCCGGCGGCGAGGGTGGCGGCGCACAGAACGCAAAAAAGCAGGCGGTACATCGGCGCTCTCTTTTTACTGGCCCGCCGGCGCGTCGGTGCGTTGCAGCACCACCTGCTCGGCAAAAGCGGCCACGACGCGGTCGTAGAACTCGCGCAGCGCCGCGTACTGCGAGGCGGGGAAAACGGGTTTGGCGATGGTGACGCGGTTGGTCACGCGCAGCACGCCGCCGTCGGCTTCGATGAGGCGCTTGAACAGGGCGCCGCCGCCCGCCATGCCGAACTGCCGGTTGGGCGGCACCTCGCTGACGGCGTAGCCCTCGGGCACGGTGATGGTGGCGGCGTACACCTGGTCGCGGGCGTAGCCCATGTCCACGTCGAACAGGCGCTCGGGGGCTTTGAGGGGGTTCTCGTCCCACCGCCCCAGCAGCACGGGGCGCAGGTAGATGAAATCGCCGGCCTGCTGGGCGTAGCTCTCGATGGCGAAGTCGGCGTCGAAGGTCACGCCCTCGCCCACGTCGTCGGGGTTGACGACGCTGACGCTGTCGAGGGTGAGGCCGCTGTAATCGTCGAAAACGTGCTCGCGGACGTAGGCCGGCACGTCGTCGGTGTCGTCCAGGTCGGCGCGGGTGAACAGGGCCGCGTAGCCGCCGGCGCGCGCCTGCGCGTGGCCCGACGCCCGCCCGTCGGCGTCCAGCGCCAGGGTCACGACCTGCTGCAGGGTGTGCTTGTGGACGGCCTCGACGGGCGCCCAGACGGGGTTGGGGTGGCGCACCACCCACGCCTGTCCGTTGAGCGAGTTGAAGGGCAGCATGTCGAAGGGCCGGTGGCGGCTGGCGCCGTCGAGGAAATAGCGCTGGCTGCCCACCTCGACGGCCACGATGAGGTCGTCGAACTGGGTGATGAGGGGGTACGTGGTGCGCGGCGCGCCGTGGCCGCGCGTCGAGATGAGGGCCGGGTGGGCGGCGAGGCCCGCCTCGCGCAGGAGGGCCACGAGCAGCAGGTTGATTTCGGGGCTGTCGCCCTGGCCGTCTTTGAGCACGTCGGCGGGCGCTTTCTCGGCGTACGTGCCCCCCTCGCCCACGAATTCGACGCGGGTGCGCACGTACTCGTACACGCGCTTCATCTTTTCGACGGGGTCGGTGGCGTCGGCCACGGCCAGGGCGGCGGCGCTTTTCACGTCGCGGCCCACGCTGTTCAGGTGGCGCCCGTAGCGCCCGTCCGGCCCCAGGAAACTTTCGGCCACGCTGGGCCACGTGCTCATAAAAGCGTCCGGCCCCCAGCCGGGCACGTTGACGCTTTGCAGCTGGAATTCGAGGGCCATCCGGTAGTCGCGCGGCGTGGTCATGAACGGCTCCTCGCGCAGCGCCGGCACGTTTTCCATCGCCCAGCGGTGGCGGGCGTAGCGGCCGCCGGGCCGCGTGGCCTCGCTGCTCTCGTTCGCGGTGAGCTTGCCAAAGGTGCCGCCGACGGCGGAGACGATGTAGGCGAGCGCGGCGGGAAACTCGACGCGGTACTCGCTTGCCAGCACGGGCTCGCCCTCCTGAAAGCGCCACGGCTCGAGAAACGGGTCGAAGGGCGACTCGGCCTCGTACGAAAACTCGACGATGGCGCCGGGCTGGAGCGCGGGAAACGTGAACGTCAGGCTTTCGCCGTCCCTGCCGATGCGCTCCTTGAAAATGCTTTTGCGATCCACCTTGTGGACGACTGCCGCGCCGTCCGGGCCGGGCACGAGCGTCTGCGCTTTCAGGTTGTTGATGCGCGTGCCGTTGCGCCCGGCGTAGTAGTAAATCTTGACCGTGCCATAATCCTCGTAAGATGACTCGCGCAGCAGCTTGACGCGCCGGTGCACCTTGTACACCTGGTTCCAGTTGCTGTCGAAGTACGTCTCGCCAAAGGCGCCCAGCACGACCGCCGCCGCGTTCGTGTCGGCGGGGAAATCCGTCATGGCAAGCTGCTCGGCGGGCACCTCGCCCCATTTCATGGGCGGGCGCTGGGCGTGGACGGCGAGGGCCGGAAGCAGCGCCAGCAGGAGGGCGAAAAGGCGGGTACGCATAGGAGAGCTGTAACGGATTGGTAATGGAGCGTCAAGGTACGCCCTCTTGTCCAAAAGGGAAAGTCCGCCT
>CBDUCD010000285.1:0-4086 GCA_965365535.1 uncultured Rhodothermales bacterium
AGGCCATCCGATGGGTGCGGCGCGGCGAAATCTTCCTCTCCCGCCGCATGGCCTCCCTTTTCGTGCGCGAACACCTGATGCGCCTGACCGCCTCCTGAAACGCGCCGGCGAGGGGGGCACAGGCGTTAGTTTTCGGGCAACTTCGGCGGCGGGTTGCGTTGGGCCGGTGGCGCGGCCCCATACGTGGCATACCTTTGGTAAGAATGCGACGGGCTACGCGTTTTTATTGTTTACCTATCCAGCCTGACCGGCGTTATTGATGCAAAACGGGACTCCAGCACGCGGACGCATCGCGGGGCGTGGCGCGCAGACGCGCGCAACAACCGCTGCTTCCAGCAGTGCTTCTCAGATTGAGTTTGGGATTGACATGCTCTACCGGCGCCGCTGGGTGATCCTGGGCGTCTTTCTCGTCATAAGTGCCGTCGCGGGCTACCTGGCTTACCAGGCCATGCAGGACCGCTTCTACCAGACCAGCAGCCTGGTGCTCGTGGACGTGGCCCGCATTCCTGTTTCCGTGCCTACCGAGGTGCAGGACCAGACCGACTTTTTCGCCCGGCGCGGCAACACGCTCAGCGACGAGGTGCTGCTGCTGACCGTCTCGGAGCCGCTCGAGCAGCAGGCCGGCCAGATCATGAAGACGCGCCTGGAGGAGCAGGGCGGCCCGGCCAACTACCCCGTCTTGCTGGGCGGTCGCCCGGTGCAGGACCTCACGCCGGCCCAGCTGGGCGCGCGCGGGCGCCGCCTGGTGGGCTGGGAGCCCGTGCCGGGCGCCACGAACGTGCTCCGCATCGTAGCCAAGGGGCCGTCGGCGCTCGAGGTGACGCTTGTCGCCAACGCGTTCGCGTCCGCCTACGAGCAGATCACGCAGCGCGCCAGCCTGTCGAAGGTGACGAACACGACGAACACCATCGAGGACATGGTGAAGCAGCGCCTGAAGGAACTCCAGGAGGTCGAGGACAAGATTCGCGGTTACCAGGCCGCCAACCCGACGGCGTCGCTCAACGAGAGCGGTTCGATGCTCAACAGCCAGATCATCGCCCTCGAACAGCAGCGCGACGAGGCCGAGCGGAGCCTGGCCGAGCAGCGGGCCACGCTCCAGAGCCTCAACGAAGAGCGCGCCGGCATCCGGCAGACGCTGGGCGACGGCACGGTAAACCGGCTGCGCGACCAGCGCGACGCCGAGACCACGCGGCTGGCCGCCGTCAAGGCCCAGATAGACGACATCAACCGGTTCTACGCCGACAAGCCGCAGAAGGGAGCCGAGCAGGCCCAGCGGCTGCGGCCCCTCAACGAGCGGCGCGACGAGTTGCAGGCCAGCGTGGACCGGCTCAACGAGCAGTACGCCGCCGCCCTGTTCGCCAAGGGCGGCATCTCGAACCCCGAGGAAGCCGTCAACACGGCGCAGCAGCTCAACAACCGCATCAACGAGGTGCAGCGCGGAATCCGCGGGCTCGAAGCCTCGCGCGACCGGCTGGTGCGCAACATCCAGGATTACAAGGGGCAACTGGGCAGCCTGCCCGGCCAGCAGAGCGAGCTGGCCTCGATGGAGCGCGAGCGGATGCTCAGGGAAACCGCCTACCGCGACGCCGTGAACCAGCTGCGCGGCAACGACTTGCAGCAGACCAGCGAGGGCGGCTACGTGCAGGTGATCCAGGCCGCCGAGGTGCCGTTTGCGCCCGCGCCGTCGGGGGCGATGAACACCCTCCTGCTGGGCGCCTTTCTGGGCCTGCTGGCCGGCATCGGGCTGGCGTTCGTGCTGGAGATGACGAGCAACCTGCTCTACAAGCAGGAAGACGTCGAAAAGCTGGGCGTCCACGTGCTCGACTTCATCCCCCACACCGACGCCCTCAACAAGAAAAACCGCGCCTCGCGCGTAAGCGTGGGCTCGCAGCAGGTGTCGGCGGCGCTCGTGGCCCTGTTCAGCCCCTTCGGGCCGTACGTCGAGGCGCTGCGTAAGGTGGAGGCCAGCCTGGGCTTTGCCGCGCCCGGCGGCAAGACGTTTCTGGTGACGAGTTCGCGGCCCGGCGAGGGCAAGTCGGTGACGACGGCCAACCTGGCGATTCTCTTTGCCCGCAGCGGTCGCCGGACGCTGCTCATTGATGCCGACATGCGGCGCCCGCAGGTGCACGACCTGTTCGGCCTCTCCAACGAAAAAGGGCTGGCCAACCTGCTCTCCGACGCCGACCACGTGCCGGCTTACGAGGCCATCGTAGATATGGGCGTCGAGAACCTGCGCATCCTGCCCGCCGGCGAGTCGAGCCGGGTTTCGACCGAGCTGCTGCGCGCCGCCGACCTCAAAGAACTCATTGACACGCTGGGCGAGGACTACGACATGGTGCTCGTGGACTCGCCGCCCGTGCTCGCCATCTCCGACGCCGAGGTGCTGGCGCCGCACGTGGATGCCGTGGTGATGATGTGCCGCGCCGGCATGACGCGCTCGGGCGAACTCCTGTCGGCCCTCGAAAGCCTCCGGCGCGCCCGCGCAAACGTGCTGGGCGTAGCCCTCAACGGCTTCAAAATCGCGATGGCGTACGGCTACCGCTACCGCTACGGCAAGTACGCCCGCAAGGGCTATTATGGCTACGGCTACGACTACGCCGCCGAAACCAAGTAACGACGCCCCCCTTTTCGGCACCGCCGTGCGGACGCAACCGCAGCCGCCCCGACCCCGCCCGACCACCTTTCTACGCCCTTGCCCATGCTTCCACGACGTTTTGCCGGCCTGCTGGCCCTGGCCCTGTTCACGACGCTTCCCGCCACTGCCCAGGTGGCGCCCGACCTGCAGATGAGCGGCGTCTCGTACAAGACGTACTACAGCGAGGGCGAGCTGACGATGCAGGTGTTTCTCATCAGCAGCACGGGCAGCACGGGCATTTATGAGATCGGCACGGACACGCGGCTGCTCGAACTCATCACCCTCGCGGGCTTTGCGCCGCCCGTGCGGCAGGAGCGCTCCATCACGCGCAACACCATCTCGGTCGTGCGGCCCCGGCTGGGGCAGGAGCCCATCTATAGCGCCCGCATCGAGCAGTTCGTGCAGGAGCCCGAGCGCCACCCGACGCTCGAAGAGGGCGACGTGATCATGATCGAATCCGCCCAGAAGTCCAGGTTCACCTGGCGCGAGGCCGTCTCCATCGTGTCGGGCGTGTCGAGCGTGCTGCTCCTGGCCGGGCGGCTCGGCCTCATCAACTTCAGCAGGCGATAATCTTGTGTTGAACCGGGCGGCGTTTCTTGCTGCCCCTCTGCCTGTAACCCAGCGTCCATGCTCGACCTCCAGCAACTCAACCGCATCCGCCCGCTGTTTTCGCGGCGCGACAAATTCCTCTACATCGGGCTGTTTCTGCTGATGACGGGCAGCGCCCTGTTCGAGGTGGTGGGCGTGGGCGCCGTGCCCAGCTTCATGGCCACGCTGGCCGTGCCCGACAAGGTGATGGCGTACCCGTACCTCGGGCCCGTACTCGAACGGCTCGGCATCGACACGCCGACCGAACTGGCCATCTGGGGGTGCGCGGCGCTTGTCGTCGTGTTCGTCATCAAAAACGTGTACGTCATCGGCGTGTACAACGCCCTCGTGCGGGTGACGGAGTACCACCGCGTGCGCCTGTCGTCGCGCCTGTTCCGGGCGTACATGAAGGCGCCGTACGAGTTTTACCTGCAGCGCAACTCGGCAGAACTGCTGCGCAACGTGCAGACCGAGACGAACGAGATCATCACGGGCGTCATCAACCCGTTTATGCGGCTCGTGCTCAACGTGGCGACGACGGTTGGCATCGTGGCGCTTGTCGTGTTCACGATGCCGCACGAGGTGCTCGTGGGGCTGCTGATCGTGCTGGTGGGCAGCTGGCTGGTGCTGCGCATCACGAAAGGGCGAATGCGCCTGTACGGGCGGATTGCCAAAAACGAGCGCAAGGAAAGCATCCGCGCCGTGAACCAGGGGCTGGGCGGCTTTCTCGACGCCCGCATCCTGGGGCGCGAGGAGTGGTTCAGCCAGGCCTACGAGCGCAGCGCCGCCGAATTCGCCCGCGTGAGCCGCATGAAAGGCGTCGTGGCGCAGGCCTCGCCCAACGTCATCGAGCTGCTGGCGCT
>CBDUCD010000286.1:0-4064 GCA_965365535.1 uncultured Rhodothermales bacterium
TTTTCAAGAGATCGGAGTAGAGATCATGACCCTCTCGGCAGTAAAAACCGCCTGTGCCCTTTGCCTGCTGCTCGTGGCAGCGCTGCCCGCGCAGGCGCAACCCTTCAACCGGTTCGAGTTGCGCGTGCAGCCGTATTCGGACGGCCCGGCGTCGGCGCTGCACGTCAACCGGGCGGCGATGCAAGAGGTGCGGCTGACGATCCCGCTCGCCGCGCGCATCGACCTGTTTGCCGGGGTGGCCTATGCCGACGTGAACAGCACGCTTTTCAGCATGGGCGGCGTGCGGGTGCGCCAGACGCTCGCGCCCCGCGTCAACGCGCGGCTCGACGCGACTCTCGCCAGCGGCAACGCCTCGAACAACTTTGCGCGCCAGCACACCATTTTCGAGGGAGGCGCGGGCGTGGGCTACGCACTTCAGGCAGGCCCCTTCCAGGTCGAGCCGGGCGCCACGTTCCGCTTCGACCACGTGCGGTCGTACGCGTGGTACGGGGCGCAGCGCGCCGAGGGCACCCGCGAGGACGGCTGGCTGGGCGCCGAGGTGCGGCTCGGGCTGCCCCTCGGGCGCTGGGCGCGCGTCGAGGCGGCGCCGGGGGTGCTCGTGGGCACGCGCTACGCGGGCGCGCTGCGGGGCTTCGGCTCGCTCTCGCTCGTGGCGGGCTTTTAGGCGGCACCCGGCGCGTCTGGCGGATCGCCCGTGACCCGCGGCAGCAGCGCGTTTACATGCCCGTCGTGTCGGCGCCGGCGCGGGCATACGTGCCGGCGAGGGCGTGGCCTTCGGGCGCGAGCACGAGTTGCGCCGCCGTGAGGGAGGCGATGCGGTAGCGGTCGGCGGGCGGGGCGGCCTCTACGTCGAAGGCCCCCTCGGCGGCCACGACGAGCGAGTCGCCGAGCACGCGGTAGGTCTGGGTCATCTGGTCGCGGCCCGTCACGCGCAGCACGCCGTCGCCGCCGAAGTCGAGGTAGAGGCCGTTCTCGTTGGCCCACTGCCCGACGAGTTGTTCGGCCACGAGCGGCACCTCGGGCGGCTCCTGGGCGATGACGACGCCCGTCGTGTCGGCGTCCGTCTGGGTAGTGCCGGTGGTGCAGGCGCCCAGCAGGGCGGCGAGGCAGAAAAAGGCAGCAGGGCGCATGGCAGCAGGGGGTTGGTTGGTGGAGGCGGGAAAATTAAAAAAGTCAGCCGGCGGCGTACCACACGGCCCAGGGAAACGCGGGGTCGAGGGGCAGGGCGTCGCCTTCGTGCCAGGCGCCGGTGAGGATGCTGCGCCAGCGGCGCCCGGCAAGCGGCGGCGGCAGGGGCACGTGGCACGCGCCCGCCCCGTCCAGGCGCGACTGGAAGCGCGGCACGGCCACGACGAGAACCTCGGCGTCGCACTCGCGGGCAAAAGCGAACCAGTGCTCGCAGGCGTCGCCCTCGGCGGCGAGGGCGCGGTAGCCGCCCGCGAACAGGTCGGGGTGGTCGGCGCGGAAGCGCAAAAGGGCGTGGAGCAGGAACAGCTTGGCGCGGGCGTCCTGGGCCTCTGCCCACGCCTGGAGGCGGGCCGCGTCGGGCGCGTCGAGCAGGGGCGCGACCTCGTCGAGCAGGGCAGCGCGGGCCTCGAAATCCACGGGGCGCCGGTTGTCGGGATCGACGAGGGAGAGGTCGAGCAGTTCGGTTCCCTGGTAGATGTCGGGCACGCCGGGCTGGGTGAGCTTGACGAGCGTCTGCGACAGGGTGTTGAAAAAGCCGCAGCGCGCCAGTTCGGCGGCAAGCGGGCCCAGGGCTTCGGGCAGGCGCGCGTCGCCCACGACGCCGCGCACAAAGGTTTCGAGGCCGCGCTCGTAGCCCTCGTCCATCGTGATCCACGACGTGCGGAGCTTGCTTTCGCGGGCAGCCTTCTGGGCGTAGGCGCACAGCCGGTCGGCCAGCAAGTCGTGGTCGGCGCCGTGCCAGAGGGCGGCAAGCGTCTGGAAAAACAGGTACTGGTCGGAGCGCAGGGGCGGCTCCTGCCCGGCGTAGTCGCGCCCGATGTCGCGCAGCGCCTCGGCGGCGTCGGCCCACGCGTCGGGCATCTCGGAAAGGGCGGCCATGCGGGCGCGCGTGTCCTCGCCGCGCTTGTGGTCGTGGGTGGCCGTGGCGAGCAGGCTGCGCGGCGTGCGCAGCGCCCGGTAGCGCGCCCGCGCGTGGAACGCCTCGGGCGTCACGCCGAAACGGTCGGGCTCGCCGCCGACTTCGTTGAGGGCGGCAAAGCGGACGTGCCGGTAGAACGCCGTGTCCTCGACGCCTTTCGCGGCCACGGGCGCCGTGTACTGCTGGAAGCGCCCCACCCACTGCTGCTGGTCTTCGATGAGGACTTCGGGCAGGGGTTCGGTCAGCACGTGCTCGACAAAGGCGAAGACCGACCGCTCGCCCGCCGGGTCGCGGCGGATGGCGCGTTCGATGGCCTCGCGCAGCACGCGGCGCGACTCCTCGGGCTCGTGGGGAAAGTAGGTGCGGTAGCGGTCGAGGGCGGCAACGGTCTCGACGAGGGCGGCGCGCAGCGCCTCGAAGGTGAAGTCGCGCGTGTGGTAGTCGGCCTCCGAGAGCCGGTCGAGTTCGTAGGCGAGGCGGAAAAGCTCGCTCGAAAGCGACGTGTCCATGACGAGCTTTTTGCTTTCGTACACGACGCGGCTGTACGGCTCGGCGTCGGGCACGAAGCGGGCGTAGAGGCGCGTAAAGGCCTCCTCGGCGTCGCCGTCCACGAGCAGGCCCAGCACGTCGTTCATGAAGCGGTAGCCCGTCGTGCCCTCGACGGGCCACGCGTCGGGGATGACCTCGCCGTGGCCGCGGATTTTCTCGACCCACTGGTGCATCGCGCCCAGCTCGCGCAGGCGTTCGAGGTAGCCGTGCGGGTCGAAAAGGCCGTCAATGTGGTCGAGTCGCACGCCATCTACGCCTTCGAGCGTGAGCAGCTCGCCCAGCAGCCGGTGGGCCTGCCAGAACACGCGCTCGTCCTCCATGCGCAGCCCGGCCAGCCCGTTGATGTCGAAAAAGCGGCGGTAGTTGATTTCGTGGCCGGCGGTTTTCCAGTACGACAGGCGCCAGTACTGGCCTTCGAGCAGGCTGTGGAGGGCGTCGCCGCGGCAGAGGGCGGCGGCCTCGGTAAAATCTACCCGGTCGTCGAGGGCCATCAGGCGCAGGCGCAGCGTCTCGGCCTTGTCGCGCTCGTCGCGGCCCAGCCCGCCGTACGCCTCGGCGAGTTCTTTGAGGTCGAAGTACGGTTCCATGCGCTCGTAGCGCGGCAGGGCGGCTTCGAGGATGGCCGTGAACGAGGCCGGGTTGAGGGCAAAGCGGTTGTCGTAGTAGCTCAGGCAAAAGCGCCCGTCGCTGTAGGACACGGCCAGCTCGCCGCCGTCGAGGGCGTCGCCGTAGGGCTTGCCCAGAAACGGCAGCAGCACCTTGCCGTCGAGTTCGGGCTTGAGCGGGTGCCAGTCGATGTCGAACAGGCGGGCGTAGGGCGAGCGCGGCCCGTAGGCGAGCACGTCCTGCCACGCGGCGTTGTCCGTCCCGACGCCGGCGTGGTTGGGCACGAAGTCGAGGATGACGCCCATGCCGTGCGCGCGGACGGTTTCGAGCAGGGCGTCGAAGCCCGCGCGCCCGCCCAGCTCTTCGTTGAGGGCGTTGTGGTCTATCACGTCGTAGCCGTGCCCCGAGCCGGCCCGCGCCCGCGTAATGGGCGACAGGTAGAGGTGGCTCACGCCCAGCCGGGCGAGGTACGGCACCACGGCGCGGGCATCATGGAAGGTGAAGCCGGGGTGGAGTTGCAGTCGGTACGTAGCGCGAAAAGTGGCGGGCACGGGAGGTTGGCGGTTGGAGGTTGGAGGCTAGCGGCTAGCGGTTCGAGGCTGGCGGTTGGCGAATGCGGCGCCGCAGGGAGGCCTCGCTTGCGGGGTGCTGCGCCCGGTTGCGGCTATACCCGTTCTGAAAGATTGTAACGCATTTTATTTCAGTCACTGCCGCCCCGCAGGCGGGATGGACTCCGGCGGGAGTGATGAACAAGCACCCTGCGGTGCTGCGCCGCCCTCCACGCCACCCCTACGGCCCTGTC
>CBDUCD010000287.1:0-4046 GCA_965365535.1 uncultured Rhodothermales bacterium
CACGCCCCATGCCCGGTTACCTCGACACGCTGCTTTCTCATGCTCGCCAGGCGCCGCCGGGCGTCCGGCCGCGGCAGGCGCAGCCTTTCGAGGCGACCCGCCCGGTGGATTTCGAGGAGGTGACGCGCGAAGACGTGGGGCGCGGTCCGGCGGCGATAGGGCTGCCTGCGGCGCCGTTGTCGCGCCCTCGGCCCGTGGCGGCGCCGCCCCAGCATCGCGTGCGGGAGACAGGCCAACCTGCCACGCCGTCGGCTGCAACCCCATCCGAAGCCCCTTTCGAGACGCCGATGGGCCGGGCGACGGCCTCGCCCGCCCATCGGCGTGAAGCGGCCACCGAACAGACCTCGACGCGCCCGGCCTCCCCTCGTCCGGCGGGCGTTGCCTCCGATGCGGCGCGCACCGCGCCACGGGCCCTGCCGCCCGAAACCACGCCTGTGCCCGTTCGCCCGGCAGCAGCAGTTGCGGAGGCGATGGCGTCTGCACCGCCTGTCCGTTCGGGGGAGGCAGGGAGAACACGCGAAACGGCGGCGCTGTCTGAGCAGCAGGCCGGGGAGGCAGCGCCCCCTGCCGCGCCGCAGCGCCCGGGAAACGCGGTGGCCGTCACGTCCGCAGGGGAGGCGCCGGAAGGCGCCGCGCGCCGCGCGCCGGTTGACGGGTTGCCGGCCATTCCCCGCGAGGCGCCGGACCGGCGGCCCGCCGCGCCCGAAACACCTGTCGCCTGGAGCGTGGAGCGCGGAGCCGCGCCCGCCACGCCCACCATCGAAATCCACATCGGGCGCATAGACGTGCGGGCCGTGGCCCCGGCACGCCCGCCGCGCGAGGCGCCGCCCGCGCCCGCCCTCTCGCTGGCGGACTATCTGAAACGGGGGCAGCCATGAGCAACGCCCTCGCCCTCGCCGCCGTCACCGCCGTCCTCAAAGACCAGCTCGACAACGCCCTCGTGGATGCGTCGCTCAACACGGCGCTGGGCGCGACCGTCAACGTGACGGCGCTGCCACCCGACCGCATCGACACGGAGGCGGCGCAGGGGCCGCAGCTCAACCTGTACCTCTACCGCGTCTCGCCCAACGCGGGCTGGCGCAACGCCGCCCTGCCCTCGCGCCACGGCGACGGCACGCGGCTGGCCGACCCGCCGCTCGCGCTCGACCTGCACTACCTGCTCAGCGCCTACGGCACGGAAGATTTCGAGGCCGAGATTCTGCTGGGCTACGCCATGCAGCAACTCCACGAGCGGCCCGTCCTCACCCGCGATGCCATCCGGACGGCGCTGGGGCCGCCTTCGCCCGTGGACGGCTCGATTCTGCCCGCCGCCTTTGGCGCCCTCGCCGCCGCCGACCTCGCCGACCAGGTCGAACTCGTCAAAATCACGCCCGAGGCTCTCGGCGTCGAGGAGCTGTCGAAGCTGTGGAGCGCATTCCAGGCCAGCTACCGGCCCTCGGCGGCGTACACGGCCAGCGTCGTCCTCATCGAGAGCCGGCGGGCAAAGGCGTCGCCCCTGCCCGTGCTCACCATTGGCGTGGCGAATACGGGGCCGGCGGTCGTGACGGGGCTGGTGCCGCCTTTCCCGACGCTCGAACGCGCCGTTCCGCCTGCCCAGAAGACGAGCGTGTATCTGGGCGAAACCGTCCGCCTCGTGGGCCACCACCTCGCGCCCGACGCGGCAACGCCGGTAACCGTCGAGCTGACGCACCCGCGCCTGGCGCTGCCGCTGACGGTGCTCGTGCCGCCCGCCGGCGTGTCGGCAGCCGAGATCGCCTTTGCCTTCAACACGCCTGCCAACGCCACGCCGCCCGGCGTGTACGGCGCGACGGTCGCGCTGACGCAGAACGGCACGCCGCGCCGCACCAACACCGTTCCGCTCGTGCTCGCGCCCCGCATAGACGGCATCGCCGCCGCGACGGCCGCCCCGACGACCACTTTCACCGTGCAGACGACGCCCCTCGTGCGCCCCGAGCAGGCCGCCTCGCTGGTCGTGGGCACGCGCGAGGCACCGGCGCAGCCGCACGCCCTGCCCACAGACCTGCTCACGTTCCGCATGGACGACGTGGCGGCGGGCACGCACGCCGCGCGCCTGCGCGTGGACGGCGTCGAGAGTGTGCTCGTGGACCGGACGGCGACGCCGCCCGCTTTTCTCGCTTCCGAGCAGGTGACGGTATGACGGGCGACTGGACAACGGCCAACCAGCGGTTTCTCACCGCCCACCTCGCCCGCGTGCACGCGCGCCTGGAAGGTCGCGATACCCCCGCGCCTCGGTGGGACGAAACAACGCCGCCCGCCCTCGCCGAACTGGAACGCATGTTCGGGCTGTCGGCTTTCGAGCGGGACGTGGTGCTGCTGTGCGCGGGCGTGGAGCTGGACGCCGCCTTTGCCGAAAGCGTGCGGCAACGCGGCGGCGCCACGTTCGGCCTCGCCCTCGCCGCGTTTCCCGACGCGCACTGGAGCGCCCTCTCGCCCGGCGCGCCCCTCCGGTTCTGGCGCCTCGTGCTGCCCGGCGCGGGCGACACCCTTGCCGGGGCGCCCCTGCGCATTGACGAGCGCGTGCTGCACTTTCTGGCAGGCGTCGGGCACCTGGACGAAGGGCTGGAAGGCTACGCCGCGCCCGTCGCCCACGCCGAGACGCCGGGCGAAATGCACAGCCACCTGGCCGACGAGATCGGGCGGGCGTGGCAGCAGGCCGGGGGCGCGCTGCCCGTCGTCCAGCTGGTCGGGCCGGACGCGGCGGCGCGGCTGGGCGTGGCCTTTGCCGTCTGCCAGCGGCTCGGGCTGGGGCTTTTCCGGCTCGCCGCCGACGTGCTGCCCGCCGCCCCCGACGCCGCCGAGGTGCTGCGCCGCCTGTGGACGCGCGAGGCGATGCTGAGCCGCGCCGCCCTCGTCGTGGACGCCGACATGGCCGACGGCCCCGACGCCGCCCGCCGCGTGGCGCGCTTTGCCGAGGGCGTCGGCGGCCCCGTTTTCATTTCTCGCGAGCGGCCCCACGCGCCCGGCGAGTGCCCGACGCTCACGTTCGCCGTCGGGCGGCCGCCGCGCCGCGAGCAGCAGCAGGCGTGGCAAGCCCTGCTGGGCGAGGCCGGCGCCGGCCTCAACGGCCACCTCGACCGCGTGACGGCGCAGTTCACCCTCGACGCGCCCGCGCTGCGCGCCGCCGCCCTCCAGGTGCAGGCCCGCGCGGCAACCGGCGAGGCGCCGGGCGAGGCGCTGTGGGAGGCGTGCCGCAGCCAGGTGCGAATGGGCACGGGTGGGCTGGCCCGCCGCATCGAAGCGCACGCCGCCTGGGACGACCTGGTGCTGCCCGAAGCCCAGAAAACGCTGCTGCGCGACCTCGTCGCGCACGTCCGGCAGCACGTGCGCGTGTTCGAGACGTGGGGCTTCGGGCGCAAGTCGCCGCGCGGCACGGGCGTGACGGCGCTTTTCGCCGGCCCCAGTGGCACGGGCAAGACGATGGCCGCCGAGGTCGTCGCGGGTGCCCTCCAACTCGACCTGCTGCACGTGGACCTGAGCCAGGTCGTGAGCAAGTACATCGGCGAGACGGAGAAAAACCTGGGGCGCGTCTTTGACGAGGCCGAGGCGGGCGGCGCGATTCTCCTTTTCGACGAGGCCGACGCCCTTTTCGGCAAGCGCAGCGAGGTCAAGGACAGCCACGACCGCTACGCCAACCTGGAGGTGAGCTACCTGCTCCAGCGCATGGAAGCCTACCGCGGCCTGGCGATTCTGACGACGAACCTCAAAAAGTCGCTCGACGACGCCTTCCAGCGGCGCCTGCGCTTTGTCGTCACCTTTCCCTTTCCCGACGCCGCGGCCCGCGCCGACATCTGGCGCCGCACCATCCCCGCCGAGACGCCGACGGACGGCCTCGCCTACGACCGCCTCGCCCAGCTCAACGCGTCGGGCGGCACCATCCACAACGTCGCCCTCCACGCCGCCTTTCTCGCCGCCGACGCCGACGCGCCGCTCGCCATGCCGCACCTGCTGGCCGCCGCCCGCCGCGTCTATGCCAAGCGCGAGCAGCCCCTCACCGACGCCGAAATCCGAGGCTGGACCTGACCAAT
>CBDUCD010000288.1:0-4034 GCA_965365535.1 uncultured Rhodothermales bacterium
TGGTAGGACGCGGCGCCGGCAGGTCAGTAAAACCATCCCAGGCCAAAGGTGAGCAGCCGGTCTTCGCGCGAGACGGCCACGCTGGTCTGAAAGACGACGCGCTGAAGGGCGTTGAGCCAGAAGCCACCGCCATACCCCTGGTGCCACTTGTGCGAGCTTTCGCCGTCGGCCCACACGCGCCCGTTGTCCACGAAGGCGTAAAGCCCCACCTCGCCCTGGCCCACGTAGCCCGCAAAGCGGCGCAGGCTCAGCCGGGTCTCGACGTTCTGGTAGAGTGCCGTGCGGCCCGAAAAGCGGTCGGCGCGGTAGCCGCGCAGCGTGCCATTGCCGCCCAGCGTAGCCGCGAGGTAGAACGGGAAGTCGCCCACGAGGTGCTCGAAGCCCACGCGGGGCACGAGCGTGAGCCATCGCGTGCGGGCGCCCGTGAGAAAGGCCGTCATGTCGGCGGTGAGGCGCACGAAGCGCTGGGGCTGGTGCAGGCCGATGTAGCCTTCCGTCGTGTAGTGCGAGATAAAGCCGCGCCGGGGCGCCACCCGGTTGTCGCGCGAGTCGAGGTGGAGCGCGCTCAGCAGGCCCGCGTGGAGCATCCCCCGGAACACGTCGCCCGGGACGCCCGAGGCGGGCTGGGCCAGAAACCGGTCGTGCTGCCGCTCGAAGCGGGTGTAGGCGAGCGACGGCTGCAACTGGAGGCGGGCCACGCCCAGCAGCCCGCGCGACAGGCTGGGCGCCACGCGCGCGCGCGTCATGCGGGTGCGGTAGTACGAGCTGTCGGGATACGTGATGTGCACGTTGTTGCCGAAGCCGTAGAAGTTGCGCCGGCTCAGCGGCGACTGGTACGCCACGTCCATGCCGGCATCCCAGCCCCCGAGTACTGCCACGAAGCGCCCGCTGTAGGCGGCGTTGACGGCGCCCGAGAGGGGCGCGACGTTGGCGCGGAAGGTCTGGCGGCGGGCGTACGGCTCGCGCAGAAAGCCCTGCCGCACAAAGCGGTAGCCGCCGCCGATGACGAGTCCATCCTCGGCGTTGCGCGACACGTTGACGAGGGGCGTGCGCTCGTCGTAGCGCTGGGGCTGCACGCCCAGCGCGAGGCGCGGGTAGCGGTCGGCGCGGTGGAAGCGCGTGTCGGGGCCGCCGTGCACGGCCACCACGGGGTTCAGCTCGGAAGGGGTGTCGTAGATGTGGGTGCGGGGCAGCAGGCCGCGCCGCACGTCCGAGGCGTCCACGTACGCGTCCTCGCCCGTGCCGCCGATCAGGCGCACCACCAGGCCGCGCGCCACGCGCCCCTCGACGTAGAAGTCGTCGTCGCCGCCAAAGCCGTAGAGGCGCACCTCCTCGGTTTCGGCGTTGCTGAACACGCGGCGGTAGGTTTCGCGCGTTTTGCGGTGCTGCCGGTCGGTCTCGAACACGGCCACGCGGGTCGAGTCGGGGCCCAGCCGCTCCACCTCGAAGCGCTCGGGCCGGTCGCTGCCCAGCACGTCCACCTTGCGGGCGCGGGTGCGGTAGTAGCGCTCGGCAATGCGCGCGAGGTCGTCGCGGCGGGCGCGGAGGCGGCGGGCGGTAAAGGCGCCGTAGCGCCGGCGCACCTCGGGCGGCCACACGGCCAGGGCGCTGTCAATGGCCGCATCCGACAGGCGCACCCGCAGCGACTCGGCCTCGGCGCGCCAGTCGCCGATGGAAAGCCGGTTGAGAAAGCGCTGGTCCTGCGCCGCGCCCGCCGCCGTGAGGCCGTTGAGGTTGACGTAGCGCTTTTGCAGCCCCTGGAGCTTGGGCACGAACGGGCGCGCGAGGCGGAAAAAGAGGCCGTCGCGACTGTTGAGCGCCCAGTCGCGGTCGCGGGGGATGGGCTGGTAGAGGCGTCCGCCCGCCGCGCCGGCAGGCTCGTCCCAGGCCCATCGCCACTGGCCCCGGTGCCGGTCCCAGTCGCCCACGAGCAGGTCGAACAGGCGGGCGCGCAGAAAGGCCCGCCCGTCCACGCGGCGGGCGCCGTCGGCCTGGAGGTCGCGGTAGAGTTCGTCGGGGCCGACAACGGTGTCCCGGGCGGCGCCGCTGCCGGGGATTTCTTCGAGCAGCATCACGCGGTTGCGGAACTCGGCCCGGTAGCGGCCCAGGCGCGGGTCGTCGGGCACGAACACGATGCGCGGGTGGGTGTGGCGGATGCCGGCCAGCCCGGCCAGCGCGGCCACGGCGGGCGCGGCAAAAGGCTGGATGGCCGTCGTCATCTCTTCGGCAAGGTCGAGGGCGAGGCCGTTGCGGAAGGCGCGGGGCAGGGCGCGGGCAGGGTCTTTATCTACCGAGCGGAGCGTGTACGCCTGGCCACCTTGCCCTTCGAGCCGGATGGAGCGCGTCTGGGCGCCGCCGCCGCGCTGCCGGGGCGTCAGGCCACCCGCCACCGCGCCCAGGTCGAGCACGGGCAGCCGCACAGGCTCTGTCCACGCGTCGCGGTAGCCCCGCCCGATAAACCAGTTGCGCAGCACGCCGCCCCGGTAATCGGGGTTGATGGCGACGGCGACGGTGGAGTCCCGGTAGGCGGGCGGCGCGGGGCGCGGGGGCGCCAGCGTGTCGGCAGGCGTCTGGGGCGCGTCGGCGCCGCTGAGCAGGGCCGTGAACAGGGGCGCCGCCGGCCGCTCGGCCGACCACACGTCCAGCCACACCGACCCGTCGGCGTAGTAGCGCAGCCGGCTGAAACCGCGATCCGGCGAGGCAAACAGCGACCCGCCGCCCGTGTGCACGTAGTCCGTTTTCGACCCCGACCCGCTCACGACGAGGTGCTGCGTGCCGCCCGGCCCGTGCTGCGCGAAATACTGCTGGCTGTGCTCGTGCCCCGACGCCACCACGAGGCCGTCGTGCGGGCCGATGAGGTCGAGCACGCCTTCGCGCAGCGCCTGGTAAAGCGGGTGCGCCAGGTCCTGCCGCGACAGCCCGAAGACGCGGTTGTAAAACAGCAAGATGGAGCCCACGACGGGCAGGGGCACGTACGCGCCCTTGATTGTTCGGGTAAGGGGAAACAGGTGGTAGCGGGGCGCGACGACGCCGGCGTGCAGGCCGTTGGAAAGCGGCGGGTGGTGGAGGGCGAGGATCACCTTTTTGCCCTCGCTGCTTTCGAGCACGTCCTGGAGCCGGGCCAGCACGTCGAGGGGCTCCTCGACGGCGTAGCCGCCCGCCTCGCCCGTGGCGCGGCTGTAAGGGTGCAGCCACCACTGCGAGTCGAGGGCGACGAGTCGGATGCCGTCCGTCAGGTCGCGCACAGCCGGGCCAGGCAGGCCGTCCGAGGGCAGAAACGCGTCGCCGCGCCCCAGCGCCGCCTCGACGTAGCTTTCCTCGCGGCGCACGGCGGCCAGGCCGTCCGGGCCGGCGTTCTGCCAGTCGCGGTTGCCGGGCAGGAAAAACACCTGCCCCGCGTATCCGCGCAGCGCGTCGAGCTGCGCGTCGAGGCGCCTTTCGGCCTCGGCCCGGTCGGGGCTGACGATGGGCGGCAGCCCGGCGGGGTAAACGTTGTCGCCCAGAAAAACGACGGCGCTCTGCGGCCCGGCAGCGTCGAGGTGGGCGCGCAGCAGGGCCAGCACGGGGTCGGCGGGGCGCGGCGCGCCCGTACCGCCGATGAGGAAGACCTGGAAGGCGGTGCCCGAGTCGGGCGGGGTCGGGGGCGTGCCGGCGTCGAGTTGCGGCGCCACGTACGCGCGCGACCCCGCGCAGCCCGCGAGCAGGAGGGCCAGAAGGCCGAGGGTCGAGAAAAGTCGCAAAGCGGTGCCGCGCGGGGTAAAAGAGGAGGGGACGGGGCGGCACGGGCCGGACGCCGGTCTGGGGGCCCGCCGCCGCTGCCGGGTCAAAATGCAACGTGCTTCGGGCCGGGGCCGCACCCCGTTGCGTAAAAATGCTGCCCGCGCCTGTGCTGGTCAGCATCCATTATCTCGCAACGCGCGCCGAAGGCTGGTAGCGTTGGGGCTTGTACCGAGCCTGCTGCGGCCCCGCGTCCTGCCTCAACGCAAAAGGCCCCGAATCGCTGTTTTTAGCTGATTCGGGGCCTTTTTTGCCGG
>CBDUCD010000289.1:0-4033 GCA_965365535.1 uncultured Rhodothermales bacterium
CACCTCGCCACCAACAAAACGAGCCACTCCAGCGGCCCCACGTACACCGCCGATAAACCTACCCCAGCCCTCCACCCACAACCTCACTACCTCACCACCCCACCACCTCAAAGCGCCAGCCGCAGGCCCAGCCGGACTTCGCGGGGCAGGCCGTAGTTGAGGGGGTCGGCGACGCGGGCGGCGTAGTAGAACCGCTCGATGGAGCCGGCGGGGTAATCGTCCAGGCTTCTCGCATCGTTCAGGTAGCCGTCGTCATCAGGCAGGCCCGTCGCGGGGTACACGCGGCGCGCGTTGGCGCGGTCGAGGAGGTTGCGCACCTGGACGAACGCGGTGAGCAGCCGCCCCCGCACGGGCACGTCGCGCTCGGCCTGGAGGTGGACGAGCACGTGCCACGGCATCACTTCCGGCGGCCCGGCGGCGCCCTGAAGCATCTCGCTTCCGTACGGCACGGGGTTCAAGGCCGGGTAGTACAGGCCGCCGGTGTAGGCTTCGAGGGCGGCGAGGGCGCGCAGGCGTGCCAGCACGGGCACGCCCGCCACGCGTGGCCCCTCGGCGGCGCCGGCCCGGTAGCCCAGCCGCGCCGTCGCGTGGTGCGCCGTCCACGTGTGCTCGATGGAGGAATACTGGTCCGTCGAGAAAGCGCCCCAGCGCTCCACGGGTACCGTGATCTGCATACCACCCAGCGTGTACGCCGCGTCGAGGGTAAAGAGTCGGGCCAGGTCCAGCGTAGCCGTCGCCGTGGCGCTGCGCCGCCGCTGGCCGCCCTCGGGGGCGAAGGTGGTGTAGATGTTGGGAAAGGCACGCCGCTTCACCAGTACGGGCACATCGTCGGTCTGGTGCTGGGCGAGGCGGAGGCCCAGGCGCGCCGGGCCGAAAGTAGCGTCGCCGCCAGCGGCAAACGTGGTGGCGGTTTCGGGGCGCAGGGCGGCGTCGGGGATAAAGCGCGCCACCCCTTCGCGGGCCGCCACGTAGTCGGCAAGAGTGGCGTTGCGGTACGCCGCGTCGGGCGCCTGGGCCGTCCGGTTGAAGGCGAGCCACAGGGCGCCCTGCGGCGCCACGGCCAGGCGGAGGGCGGCGCGGGGCTGGAAAACGCCGCGCGTGGGGGCGTCGCGGAAGGCCGCCGCTATGAGCCTGCGCGACCCGCCTTCCGTCGCCGGGCGTGGGGAGCCCTGAAATGGCTCCACCCTCTTGCCCGTCACGTCGAAATACTGGCCCCCGGTGCTCCGGTAGCCTGCAATTTCTCTGCTCCCGAGAAACAGCACGGCGAAATCATCCCCGATGCCTGCCGGCACGCCGTCCAGGCTTCCCGCCCGCACGATGGGGACGAGGGCGTCGGGGTAGGCGAGGGCGAGGCGGTTGTTGCCGTACAGGTCGTAGCGCAGCCCCACGTCCAGCCGGAAGGGGCCGAGGGCGAGGGCGTCGGCGGCGTAGAAACCCCATTGCGATGCTTCAAAGGGGGCGATGCGCGTCGCGGCGCGGCACGCGGCATCGCCCGTGTTGCCGCACGGATCCCACGGGACAAAGGCGTCGAAGCTTTCATCGTCCACCCGTTCGAGGCCGAGGTAGTCGAAGCCGTAGTACGTGGTGGTGTAGCCGTAGGGAAGGTTGCCGTAGGCGAGGGGCGGCGTTTCGCGGGCCGAGAGGTAGGCGAGGCGGCGCGGGTCTGCCATGCCAAAGGCGCGGCGCGTCTCCTGCCGCCACTCGGCGCCGGCCACGAGTTCGTGCCCCGCGCGGCGTGCCGTCGCTTCGAGGCGGAGGTAATAGGCGTCGGTTTCGCGCTTTTCGTACAGCGGGATGGGGGTGCCGGGAAGGGCGAAAACGTCCGCCACGCCCAGCGGGCCGGGCAGGAAGCCGTCGTCGTACGCCCGCCCGAACGTCCACGTCTCCTCGCCGCCGTCGTAGATGGGGCGCGCGGTGTAGTAGGCCCGCGCCGTCGCGTTGGCGGGGTGGGCGAGGCGCCCGTAGTCCAGCAGCGATTCCACCTCCTCGCCAGTGCGCGGGTCGTAGGTGGTGGCGCGGTCGCGGTAGGCGGCAGCCGTCGCGTGGAGGGTAAGGGGGCCGAGGGCGCGGCGGGCGTCGGCGCGCAGGTACTGCTGGCGCGTGTCCGCCCGCTGGTTTACGTCGCTGCGGAACAGCGTCGCGCCGTAATCCCAGAGGTCGCGCCCGTCAAAGGCATCCACCCACGTCAGGTCGAAATCCGTCTGGAAGGCCGTCAGGCCGAAGCGGGCCAGCAGGCTGCGCGTCTCGGCCCGGGCAAGGCGGCGGGCGCGCACCCTTTCGAAGTCGGCGGGCGTGAGGCCGTAGGCGGCGCTGCGCAGGGTGGGCGTGAGGGTGTAGCCATCGGGCACGGGCACGCGGGCGGCGAGGTCGGCAAGGGTAAACGTATCGGGCAGGCCGGTGGGCAGGGGCAGAAACACGCGGTCGGCGGGGCTGCCGGGGCGGACGGCCTCGATTTCCTGGGGCTGGGCCGCAAGCCGCGCCCGCGCACTGCCTTTCAGATCCCAGAAAGGCACGGCTGCGGCGCCGTAATCGTCCTGGCGCGCGACGGTGCCGGCGGCGAAAAAGCGCACGCGATCCCCCAGAAACGAGCCGCCGAGGGTGCCGCGCACCTCGGCCAGCCCCGCCGGGCTGAGGGGCGAGGCCAGCCCTTCGACGCTAAAGGCGCGCCCCGCCCGCCCGTCGCGCGTGGTCACGTCGAGCAGGGCGTCGCGGCCCCCGGCAAAGCGGACGGGCGTGTGGTCGGCGTACAGCGTGAGGCGGTCGAGGGCGAGATAGGGAAGGGCGAGGGGGCCGGGAAGGGGCACGCCGTCGAGCGAGCGCGCCACGCCCGTGCCGCCGAGAAAGGCGAGCGAGTCCCCGCGCTCGTCGCGGGCGAGGCCGGGCAGGAGGGAGGCGGCTTCTTCGAGGCGGCGCGCGGGCAAAGGGCCGGTTTCGGCGGTGTACGCCAGTTCGAGGGCGAGGGGCTGGCCGCCCGCGTCGGGACGGGCGGAGAACAGGGCGGCGCGCTCCCAGAACGGCAGCCGCCGCAGCAGCACGTCGGGCGCCGCGTTACTGCCCGCCGCGACGGCGACTTCGAGGGTCGCGGTGCGGTAGCCGGCCAGGGCAAAGCGCAGCGTCACGGCGCCGGGCGGCACGTCGTCCAGGCGATAGGCGCCCCCGGCGTCCGAGAACGTGGCGGCGAGGGTGCCGGGCACGAAAACGCTGACGCCCGCGAGGCCCGCGCCCCGCGCATCCAGCACACGTCCCGAAAGGGCGCCTGCGGGCTGGGCGGCGAGGGGCAGGGGGGCGCCCAGCAGGACGAGCAGGAGGAGAGCACGCATGGCGGTGTCGGCGGAAAGACGCGCCGAAGATCGCGCAAAACGGGCGGGATTGAAAGGCGTCAGGCGAGGCCGTCGTCCGTTTTTTCGTGGTAGAGCCGGAAGCCCGCGCGCCGGTACATCTCGAGGGCGCGGGGATGGTCGAGCGAGCACGTGTGCACCCACAGCCGCCCGATGGGGTGGCGCCACGCCTCGCGCACCGTCCAGTCGAGGAAAAAGCGCCCCAGCCCCTGCCCGATGGCGTGCGGCATGAGGCCGAAATAGACGATCTCGGCCTCGCCGGGCTGCCGGTAGTCGAGTTCGCAGTAGCCCGCCGGCGTGCCGTCGTGGTAGAGCACGTGGACGTGCATGTCGGGGTGCTGCACGAGGGCGGCGAGGGCCGCGTCGCCGAGTTTGTCGCGGTCCGTCCAGCGCCAGGGCCTTCCGACTTCGCGGTAGAGAAAGCGGTAAAACGCGACGGTGGGCCGGTGCGCCCGGGCGACGCGCGCGGCGGGTGGCGCGGCGGCGGGCACCCCCCCGGGCGGCGCCGCCATGTCGAGGTAAAACGTGGTGACGGTGGGCATGGCGCAAGATAGCCGCCCTCCGGAGGGCGCCGGCACGCCAAAAACCGATGAAGCGAAACACGGCCCGGGGCGGGTTGTATTTTCCGGCCCTGCCAAAATGCCGCGTTCGTCTAGGGGTCTAGGACGCCGCCCTCTCACGGCGGTAACACGGGT
>CBDUCD010000290.1:0-4016 GCA_965365535.1 uncultured Rhodothermales bacterium
GCGCCCGTCCCGTTTGCCGCCGCGCCCGTCCCGTTTGCCGCCGCGCCCTGCTGCAACCTGCGTCTGTGGTTGGAGGGGCGTACCGCGATACGCCCCTACGTACGGCGGCGCAGGCGGCCAAAGCCCTCGCGCACCTCGCGCCAGCGGTACACGCCCAGCGCCAGCACGACGGCGGGGTAGAGCCCCATCAGCGCGGCGCGCGCGGCCAGCCGCACCGCCGTCGGGGCGTTTTGCACCAGCCCGCCCAGCGCGTACAGCGCCGTGATGCCCACCACGATGCCCGCGAGCGCCCGCCACGGAAACCGGAAATCTTCCAGCCGCTGCGCCGTGTAGAGGGCGGCAAAGGCCAGCCCGGCGTAACACGCCACCGTCGCCAGGGCGGCGCCCATCGCGCCCAGCAGGGGGATGAGCAGCAGGTTGAGTGCTACGTTTGCCGCCGCCGCCAGCACCACGTCCCGCGCAATGCGGCCCGTCATGCCGCGCGCGTACAGCGGATTGACACCGATGATGTACAGCCCGTAGGCAAACAGGCCGAGGCTGAGCGGGAAGATGTAGGCGACGGCGTCGAGGTAGGCAGCATCGCGGGCGAGCAGCCGCAGCAGGTCGTACGAAAACAGCGATAAACCCAGCACGAAGCCGCCGCCGAACACGCAGAAGTGGCGGAAGGTGCGGCGGTGCAGCCCGGTGCCGGGCGCGCTGCTGAGCGTTTTGAGGCCGATGACGGTAAAGGCCGTCTGGAAGCCCTGCACCAGCACCACGTTGAGCACGCCCGCGATGCGGGTGCCCAGTTCGTACACGGACAGGGCGAGGGGCGGCGCCATCCGTTGCAGCAGAAACCGGTCGCCCGCATACAGCAGCGGCAGCGCCAGCCCGACGACGACGAGCGGCAGGCCGTAGCGCAGCAGCGGCCGCACCAGCTCGGCGCGGAACGTCCACGGCGCCTGCCGCAGCAGCGCCGCGCTCATCAGCAGCGACGCCGCGCCCGAGGCGACGACGAACGAGAGCAGCACGCCTTCGAGCCCCAGGTGCAGCCGTCCCAGCAGCCAGTACTGGGCGCCCACGAGCAGCCCGAACTTGACGACCATCGCCGCGCCGAACACGCCGGCGCGCTCCTCGACCTGCTGGAAGTTGAAGCCCACGTACCCCAGCGCCTCGGCGGCGATGTAGAGCGCGAGGAGCCGCCCCAGGTGCGTCGTCGCGCCGCGCCCGAGCCCGATCTCGCTGCCTTTGATGACGAATCCGCCCGTCCACGGCGCGGCGGCGAACAGCACGAGGCCCCCCACGGCGACCGACAGGGCGGCCAGCGTCCACGCGGTAAACGGAACCGCCCGGCGGCGCCCGCCCAGCGCGGCGTCGGCGGAGAACTTGACCAGTCCCTGCGGCAGCCCCAGCCCCAGCAGCGGCGCCAGCAGCCCCACGGCCGCCGCGACCGTGCCCAGTCGCCCGTAATGCTCGACGGGCAGGTTGCGCGGGTCGAGCTGGAGCGGCAGCAGCAGCAGCCCGCTGGCCTTGACGAGCGCGTTGGCGACGACGTACACGGCGCTCTGGTGCGCCAGCCGCCGCATGGGGCTGTCGGCGGAGGGCGTTGCGGGCACTCTCTTCATGGGCGACCCAGGCTTTCGAGCGCGGCGACGAGCATCGTTTCGCGCTGCGCGAGGGGGTAGCGCGTGGCGACGCGGGCGCGGGCGGCGGCGCGCACGCCGTCGGCGCGGGCGAGGGCCTGTTCGACGAGGTGGGCAAGCAGGTCGGGGTCGGGCGTGGGGGCGATAAATCCCACGTCGCCGATCACGTCGGGCATCCCGCCCACGGGGCTGCCCACGGGGCAGCAGCCGCACAGCATCGCCTCGGCCACGACGAGGGGCAGGCCGCCCTCCGACCGCGAAAAGTGCGCGTACACGCTGGCACGGGCGTATTCGGCCTGCAACGCCGCGCGCGGCAGGGGCGGCAGCCACGTCAGGTTTGGAAGATTGGGAAGCTGCGCCCTCATCTCGGGCGCCACGCCGACGGCGCGGAAGGGCACGCCGGGCAGGCGGGCGGCGGCGGCGGCGAACAGGTCGAGGCCCTTGAGGCGCGCATCGCGCGGGCGGCGCACAAAGGCGACCGTCAGCACGGCGGGCGGGCGCTGCGCCGGCCCCATTGCCCACGCGCCCGCGTCGAGTCCGGGCGGCACGACGGTCAGGGGCGTGGTGAGGCCGGGCACGTGGGCGCGGGCGCCGTTGCGCAGCACGTGGGGCGGCTGGGCGAAATGGTTCTCGGAATAGACGAGCGAGGGCGTCACGGGCAGCAGCAGGCTGGCGCGGCGCAGCACAAAGCGCACGAGGGGCGCCCGCCACGTCAGCAGGGCGCCGTAGCCGACATCGGGCACGGTGTTCACGTCCGTCCCACTGAGCACGACGGCCGACGGCACGCCCGCGCGCCGCGACAGGGCCACGGGCAGGGCCATGTGGTGGTCGGCAAACCAGCCAAAAACGGCGTGGGCGCCGGGCAACTCGTGCCGCAGCCAGCGCCTCTGCGCCGCGACGACGCGCGCCAGCCCGAACGCCGAGCGCGCCCGCGCCACGTCGAAGTGGAAAGGCCGCACGTCGTAGTGGGCGCCGAGAATCGCCAGGTCGTCGCGCACGAACGACGACAGGCCGAGGTGGCTGAACAGGAGTTTTTTCACGGGCGCGGGGCGATGGCGTCGAGCACGCGGGCAAGGGCCTCGGCCTGCCGCGGGCGGCTGTAGGCGAGCGCGGCTTGGGGCGTCGCGCCCCCTACGGGCTGCCCCTCGGCCCACGCCTCGTACAACCGCAGCACGTCTGCCCGGATGCCGTCCCCGTCGTCCCAATCGAACATCTGCCCGGCGCCCGTCTCGTCCAGCACGCGCGCGGCGTCGCCGCCCGGGGGGCCGACGCCCAGCACGGGCCGCCCCGAGGCGACGTACTCGTACACCTTGCCCGTCACGATGGGCGCCGCGCCCGGCACCCTGTTGATGCACAGCAGGAGGGCGTCCGCCGCCTGCATCGCCCGGATGGCGTCGGGGTGCGAAACGGGCGGCTCGTCGCGCGTCACGTCGTCCAACCCCGCGTCGGCTATCGCCTGCCGCACGCCCGCGTCCGTCGTGCCCACGAGGCGCAGGCGGAAGGCGGGGATGCGCCCTTCGCGCCTGAGATCCGCCAGCACCTGCCACAGCGCGCGCGGGTTCTGCTGCCCGAGAAACGTCCCCACAAAGGCGAGGACAAAGGTTTCGGGGTCGGGCGGGGGGGCGGGCGCGGCGAAATCCGCCGGGTCGAAGCCGTTGGGGATGACGTGGACGGGCTTGCCGCCTTTCGCCCTGTAATGATCGGCGAGGCCCGGCCCCACGGCCACGCGGGCATGGGCGCGGCGCAGCACGGCGCGTTCGAAAAAGGCGTCGAGGGCGGCGGCGGGCGCGGTGCGCGGCAGGTCGCGGTAGTAGTAGATGTCCGTCCACGGGTCGCGCAGGTCGGCGAGCCACGGCAGCCCCAGCCGGGCCGAGAGCCACAGACCCGCGAGGTGCGTCGAGTGCGGCGGGCCCGTCGTGACGAGCGCGTCGAAGGGCGTGCGGGCGTGCAGGCGTCGCGCCTCGGCAATGGCGTAGGGCACCCAGCCCACGCGCGCGTCGGGGATGAACAGGTTGGCGCGCACCCACCGCGCCAGCGCTTCGCGGAAGCCCTCCGCGCCCGCGCCGGCAAAGCCCGTCGTCACGACCTCCTCTTTTTTGCGCCCCTGCAAGGCCGCGTACATCGCGTACGGGTCCCACGTGGGCGTGCGGGCCACGTGCACCGCGTCGGGGATGTCGGCCAGCAGCGTCGCGTCCCTGTGCGGAAACGCCGCCGCCTCGGGGTCAACGGTGACGACGGTGGGGTGCCACCCGAAACGGGTCAGGTAACGGGTCATCTTGACGGCGCGCTGCACCCCCGAGCCGCCCGAGGGCGCGTAGTAGTACGTCAGGTAAAGCAGGCGGCGCAAGTAGATTTCGGATTTGGGAATGCGGAGTGCCGAGTGTCGAAAGGAAA
>CBDUCD010000291.1:0-4013 GCA_965365535.1 uncultured Rhodothermales bacterium
CCAGATGACGGTCGTGGGCGCGCTGCCGGCGCCGCCGGGGGCGGACGACCGCGTGGCGGCTTTCGTCGAGGGCGAGGTGCGCGGCGTGGCGGCGCCGCAGCGCGTGGGCGCCGCGTGGCGCTTTTTCCTGACCATCTACGGGCGCCGCGCCGGCGAGTCCGTCGCCCTCCGGTATTACAGCGCCCGCCGCGACACGACGGCTGCCCTTGCCGGCGCCGTTGCCTTTGCCCCGGGCGCCGCTGTGGGCAGCGCGGGCCAGCCGGCGGCGTGGCAGGTGCTGGCGTGCGCGCCGGGCATCTCGCTCGACGTGACGGTGCTGCCGGGCGGCTTCTACAGTGGTGGCGCGCTGCGCACCGCCCTCTCGCCCAGCCTGCCCCTGTCCGATCCCTACGGGCTGGGGCAACGCGTGGCGCCGGGCTTTTTCGCCACCGCCGCCGGCGCCGACGTGGCCGACTGGGTGTGGGTGGAACTGCGCACCGGCCCTCCCGGCCCCGGCCCCATGCAGCCCGTGGCCCGGCAGGCCGCCCTCGTCCGCCGCGACGGGCACCTTGCCGGGGTGGACGGCGCCGGCGCGCTGCGCTTCGGCGTGGCGCCCGGCGCCTACTACCTCGCCGTGGGCCACCGCAACCACGTGCCCGCCCTCAGCGCGCTACCGCTCGACTGCACCTCGGGCGCGTGCGCCTTCAGCTTCACGACGGGCGCCGGGCAGGCCTTTGGCGCCGCCGCCCTTGCCGACCTCTCGGGAAGGGGGGCCGGGCCGTGGGGCCTCGCGCCCGGCGATGCCGACGGCGACGGCGACGTGGACTCGGACGACTTTCTCGCCTGGTTTGCCCGCTTCGGCGCTGCCGGCGCCTACGACCAGGCCGACTTCGACGGCGACGGCGACGTGGACTCGGACGATTTCCTCGTCTGGTTTGCCTTTTTCGGCGCGGCCAGCCAGGTGCCCGCGCCCTTCCCCCTTTCTATCCGCTGACCTGCCATGAAACACCCCCTGCCCTTTTTCATCGCCGCCCTCGTGCTCGGCGCGGGCGCGGCCCGCAGCAGCAGCGCCCAGACCTGCACCGCCAACGACGCCGCGGCCCCCGACGTGACGGCCCTTTTCGAGACGTACCTGTTCAACGGCCCCGACAGCGCCCCCCGGCTTGCCGTAAACCTCGCCCTCGCCCCCGCCTTCTCCTTCCGGCTGGGCGGGCTGAGCCTCTTTTTCACCTACGACGCCGCCGCGCTCAGCTTCGAGAAGCTCACGTTCGCGCCTTTCGTCACGGACAACGCCTGCTACCTGCCCCTCGGCAACAACACCGACAACGGGCGCACCACCGCCGGCCTCGTCATCTCGCCCGGCTGCAACCCCACGGGCGGCACCGGCGGCACGGCGCTGGCGGCAGGCGGCGCGCCCGTCGTCATTGCCACGGCCACCTACCGCGTGCGCGATGCGGGGGCGCGGCCCGCGTTCGTGTTCACCAACGCCGTCTCCAACGACGACGCCGGCGGGCGCTGCAACACGGCCCGTATGCCGCTTTTCGGGCAGGACCTGCCCGTGGAACTCGTCCGCTGGGAGGCTACCGCCGACGGCGCCGCCGCGCTGCTGGCGTGGACGACGGCGGGCGAGACCAACAACGCGGGCTTCGCCGTCGAGCACCGCGCCCCTGCCGCGACGGCGTGGGCCGATGCCGGCTGGCAGCCTGGCGCGGGCACCAGCGCCACGGCGCGCGACTACGCCTTCCGCCTCGAAAACCTCGCCCCCGGGCAGCACCTTTTCCGGCTGCGCCAGGTGGACTTCGACGGCGCGGCGCACCTTTCGCCCCCCGTGTCGGTAGAGGTGACGGTTGCGCCGGCGGCGGCGCTTTCGCCCGTCGTGCCGCAGCCCGTGCAGGGCGCGGGCCGCTTCGCCCTCACCCTCGAACGCGCCGCCAGCGTCACCCTCGACGTGGTGGACGTGCTCGGGCGCGTGCGGGCGCGCCTCCACGAAGGGCGCCTGGAAGGGCCGGCGCGGCACGACTTCACGCTCGATGGCGCCGGCCTCCCGGCAGGCGTGTATTTCGTGCGGCTGCGCGGCGCGGCGCGCGTCGAGACGCGGCAGTTCGTCGTCGTCCGGTAGCGCGGGGATGCGCGGCAGGGTCACTGCGGCTTTTCGCGGACGAGGGGTTAGCTTGAAGCAAACTTCTCGACGGGAGGCGACCCCGGTGCGGACGGCAGCAGACTGGATGGGCATGGCGGCCCTCACCCTCGCGGTGGGGCTGGCGGGCTGCACGCGCCCCGCCGCGCCCCGCGCCCCCGTCGCCGACAGCGCCGCCGTGCGGGCCGCCCCCGTTGCCTCCGGCCCCCTCCTGCCTTTTGGCGGCAGGCAGGCGCCGCGCTTCCGCCACCTCACCACCGCCGACGGCCTCTCGCAGGCAGACGTGAAGGCGATTTTCCAGGACTCGCTCGGCTTTATGTGGTTCGGCACCGAGGACGGCCTCAACCGCTTCGACGGCCAGCACATCGCCGTTTTCAGGTCGGCAGGCTTCAGCACGACGAGTCTGACGTCTCCCTGGATCGTCGCACTTGCCGGCGACGGGGGCGCGGGGCTGTGGGTAGCCACGGCCAGCGGCGGCCTGAACCATTACGACGCGCGCGCGCAGACGTTTGCGCCCGCCCCCGTGCAAGGCCGGCAGGCGCTGGGCAACGACCTGTTTTCGATAGCGGTGGGCCGCGACGGCACGCTGTGGCTGGGCGCCCGCTACGACGGGCTGTACCACTACCGCCCCCGCACCGGAGAGGTCGAGCACTTCCAGGTCGTGCCCGGCGACGGGCAGGCCCCCGTCCGCGTCCGCATAGACGCGCTGGCCGAGGACGACCGGGGGCGCATCTGGGTGGCGACGCACGGGCGCGGGCTGAGCCGCTACGACCCGGCGCGGCGCGCGTGGACGCACTACCGAGACCGGGTGCCGGGCAGCCTCAGCAGCCTTGCCCGCGACGCCGCCGGGCGCATCTGGATTGGCACGCGCGGCGGCGGGCTCTACCAGTACAACCCCGCCACCGACGGTTTCGCCCGGTACCGGCACGGGGACGATGGGTGCAGCCTGGGCAGCGACGGCGTGGGCGCGCTGCTCGCCGAGGCCGACGGCACCCTGTGGGTGGGGCTGGACGACGGGCTGAGCCGCCTCGACCCCGCCACGGGCTGCTTTACCACCTACCGCCACGACGCCGCCGACCCGCTGAGCCTGCCGCCCGGCAACGTCATCGCCCTCTACGGCGACCGCGCGGGCGTCGTGTGGGTGGGCACGACGCAGGGGGTAGGCTTTTTCGAGCGCCACCCGCCGCCCTTCGCGTACCTCGGCGCCCGCGCGGGCGAGCCGTCCCGGCTCGACGACCCCGAGGTGTGGTCGGTTTTCGAGGACGAAAAGGGCACCCTCTGGATTGGCACGAGCAGCGCCCTCCACGCCTTCGACCGGGCCAGCGGGCGCGTCGAGCGCTACCCGCTCCAGTCCTCCAACCCCGAAAAGCTGGGCGGCGGCGGCGTCTTCGCGCTGTACGAAAGCCGCGCGGGCGACTTCTGGGTGGGCACCTACCGCGGCGGCCTCCAGCGCTTCGACCGGGCCACGGGGCGCGTCGCCGAGCGCTTTTCGATGCGCCCCGACGGCGCGGCGGGCGAGGACGCCGTGACCCCGTGGAGCCTGATGGAAGACCGGCGGGGGCGCCTCTGGGTGACGGCCACGAATGGCGGGTGCCTGGCCCGGCGCGACGGGCCGACGCGCGCCTTCCGCTACTTCTGCCACGACCCCGCCGACCCCGACACGCCCGCCCACGTCAGCAAATCACCTTTGCCACCCGACGGAATAACGTTAAACGAATAATCATACACCAGCGGATGTGGCCAGACCAGCAGCCGGATATAATACATCAGGAACTTGAACGTGGTCGATTTTTCGGTTTGCAACAGCTTGTACGGATAGTTGGCCCAGTCAACCGGTGGCGTACCGCTCAGCGTGCCAATCATCTGCTGTTTCTGGTAGAAAAACACGGCCGCCACA
>CBDUCD010000292.1:0-4011 GCA_965365535.1 uncultured Rhodothermales bacterium
GATTGGAGATTGGACGTTCACCCGCCAACCGCCAACATCAAAAAAAGCCGCGCCCTCCGAGAAGGACGCGGCTTTTTTGGTGCGGTGCGGCGGCGTCAGAACGTGTAGCGCACGCCCAGTTGCAACTGCCAGCGCGAGGCGAGGTCGCTTTTCTGGAAAAGGTTCGCCTTCGGGTCGTCGGTCAGCCTGTCGAGCGAGCCGTCCGAGAACGAGATGCGGTCGCGGCCCTGGGCGGTGTAGCCCTCGAAGCGCCAGATCTGGACGTTGTCGTTGCTGGTGTAGTACACCTGCCCCCAGTCCTTGTTGACGAGGCTGAGCACGTTGAACACGTTGGCCGTCAGCTCGACCTTCTGGCGGCGCAGCGTCGTGATTTCCTGGGTAAAGCGGAAGTCGAGGCGGTTCTGCCAGGGCGTGCGCGCCGAGTTGCGGGCGACGACTTCGCCGCGCGCGGCGTCGAGGTCGTCGTGGTCGGAGATAAAGCGGTCGAGTTCTTCCCACGTGCCGCCGCCCGAAATCTCCACCTCGTCGGCACTCGCGGGCACGTACACGAGGTCGTTGTCGCGGCGCGTGTCGGCATTGGCGTTGCCGTTGTAGATCCACGAAAACGGCGAGCCCGAGCGGCTCTCGAGCACGAACGAGAAGATGGACGTAAAGCGATCCGCCCAGCGCAGCGCGTACGAGGCGTTGGCCAGAAAGCGGTGGCGCACCTCGAAGTCCGCCGTGCCCAGCTCGGCGCGGTTGACGTCCTTGTTCTCGTTGTACTGCCAGTTCGAGATGGCACGGCTGGAGGTGCCGTTGTTGACGTTTTCGGCGCGGTTGAACGTGTACGAGACGGCGCCGTCGAGGCCGAAGCTGGAGCGTTTCTGAAGCTGGACGGTCAGGCTGGCGTCGTAGCCCTTGCCCGTGTTTTCGAGCAGCAGGGCGTTCGTGAAGCGCGGGTTGAGCCGCTTGGTGGTGCCGTTGTAGGAGGCCGTGCCGTAGATGGGGCGCCCGTACGCGCTCGTGTCCGTGGCCACGAGGTTGAGGTTGCGGTAGGTGATGTCGTTGTATGTTTTCGAGTAGATGCCCTCGACGGTGGCCGTAACGCCCCACAGCAGGCGCTGGTCGAAGGCGAGGTTGGCGCGCAGCACCTGGGGAAAGCGGAAGCTGTCCGCCATCAGGTTGATCTCCGAGGTCTGGCCCGTGGGCAGCGTTTTGGCCGCCTGCTGCTGCTTGGCCGGGTCGGCGCTGGGCACGAAAAAGCCGACGTTTTTCTCATCTACGCGGGCGTAGTCCACGCCCGTGTTCGAGAACTGGTTGGAGATCCACACGAAAGGCGTCCGGCCCGAGAACACGCCCAGCCCGCCGCGCACCTGCTGGCGCTGGTCGCCGCGCACGTCGTAGTTGAAGCCGAATCGGGGCGAGAACAGCACGTTGCCCGTGGCGAGGTTCTGCGTCGAGCGGCCAAAAACGCTGTCGGCGAGGGCGTTGTAGAGCGGCTCGTCGCTCATCAGCGGCACGTCGGCGCGCAGGCCCAGCGTGAGCTTGAGGCGGGGCGAGACCGTCCAGATGTCCTGCACGTAGCCACCCAGCTGGAGCGCCGTGAAGTCCGCCCGGGGCTGCGGGTCGCCGGGCACGAGCGAGTACGAGAGGTAGTAGCGGCTGGGCGTGCCGGCGGCAAAGTCGCTGATGGAGCCGAACTGGTAGCCGCCGTAGGCATCCTGCACGAACAGGTTCGAGAACTTGAAAAGCTGGTTGCTGGTGCCAAAAAGCAGGTTGTGGTTGCCCCGAATCCACGTCAGGTTGTCGGTGAACTCCCACAAGTCCTGGTCGAGCGAGTTGGCCTGCGAAAACCGATCTATGCCCAGGTACACGTTGACGGTGCGCGTGGGGTCGGCGGGGTTGGCGACGGCGATTTCGACGTACGGGAACGGCTTGGCCTTTACGTCGCGGCTGTCGCGGATGCGGGTATAGACGAGGCGCGCCTCGTTGAACATGGCCGAGCCCAGCGTGGTGTTGAGCTGGGCAACGGTCGAGTTCTGCGTGCTGGCAAACACGTACTGCCGGTTGGCCAGGTCGAAGCCCGTGGCGCTGCGGCTGACGCCGGTTTCGTCGGAGGCGTCCACGTAGTTGTGGCGCAGCGTGAGGCGGTTGCGCGCGTTGACGTTCCAGTCGAGCTTGGCCAGAAAGCTGTTGGCGTCCTCGCCCTGCGAAAACGTGCCGTAGCCGCCCGCATCGTAGCTGTAGCGGTTTTTGGCGATGTCAATGATGCGCTGGAGCGAGTCCGCCGGCAGGGCAAACTGGACGGCGGCGTTGCTGCCCATCACGCCCACGCCGAGGGGGTCGCTGCGGCGCTTGACTTCGCCGTTGACGAAAAAGAACAGCTTGTTCTGAACAATCGGCCCGCCCAGCCGGAAGCCCGTGAACGACTCGCTGAAGTCGGCAAAAGGAACGGTTTTCTCGCTGGCCCCCGTGCCCGTCTGCAGGTCGCCCACGAAGCTTTCGTTGCGCCCGAGGTAGTAGATGGACCCCTCGAACTGGTTGGTGCCCGAGCGCGTGATGGCGTTGATCTGGCCGCCGGTGAAGCCGCTGTTGCGGATGTCGTAGGGCGCGATGTCCACGTTGAACTCCTGGATGGCGTCGAGCCCGATGGGCTGCGCGTTTGCCTGCCCGCCCGGCGCGCCCGTGCCCGAGAGGCCGAACACGTCATTCAGCGTGGCACCGTCCACCTGGATGTTGTTGTAGCGGTTGTTGCGCCCGCCCAGGCTGCTGCCGCCCGTGGACTGCGGCGTCAGGCGCGCAAAGTCTGCCAGCGACCGCGAAATCGTCGGCAGCCGCTCGATCGTCTGCTCCGAGATGTTGGTCGAGGCGCCCGTGCGGTCGCCGTTGAGAAGGGGGTCGGAGATGCCGACGACCTCGACCTCGCCGGCCTCGATGGCCTGCTCGCCCAGCCGGAAGTCGAGCGTCAGGTTCTGGCCGAGGGCGAGTTCGACGCCCTCGCGCCGCTCGGTCGTGAAGCCGACGTACGAAACCGTGACGGTGTAGGGCCCGCCCACGCGCAGCGCCTGCAGGGTGTACTGCCCGTCGAGCCGCGTGGCGGCGCCGTACTGCGTGCCCGTGGGCACGTGCACGGCCACGACGTTGACGCCCGGCAGCGCCTCGCCCGTTGCCGCGTCGGTAACGCGCCCGCTGATGGTGGCCGTCGTGACGCCCTGCGCCTGCACCGACGCGGCGCCGAGCCCGGCTACCACGGCAAGCGCCGCGATCCACCTGGTAAAGAGATTCATGGCAAAAAAGGTTGGATGGGGAAAAGCGCCGCGCCGGCAAATGGATGGAGGCCGGCCCGGCGCGTGTACCCGAAAAGATACCACGCGCCGCCCCCCCGCCTCTGCCCCGCCCGGGGAAGTTGGGATGACGTGATGATTGTTTAACCCTGGCTTGGGCTGGGCTTCACGCGGCATTTGTTCGGCATTCACACAACCCGGCGTTGGCGTTCGGGGCGTCTTCGCCGCATCTTGCCGCGTCCCGCGCCCCGGCACGTTGACGCGTCCGGGCGCCGTGGGTAGTTTTCGCGGGCGTGCCCGTCCAAACCCCTTCTGCCCATGCTATCTACCTTTATCCCGCTTTTCCTCATGATGGTGATGGCGGCGGGGCTGTCGCTCACGCTGCTGAAAGCCGCCGAGCTGCTGGGGCCCAAGCGCCCCAACAAGGTCAAGGACAAAGCCTACGAAAGCGGCATGGACCCCGTGGGCACCGCCCGCGACCGCTACTCGGTCAAGTTCTACCTCGTCGCCATGATCTTTATCGTGTTCGACGTGGAAGTCGTGTTTCTCTACCCGTGGGCCGTCTCGTTCCACGACTTTCTCGACGCCGGCGCCGGCGTGGGCGTGCTGGGCGTCGTCCTCTTTTTCATCGCCGTGCTGACGGTCGGCCTCGTGTACGACATCAAAAAAGGCGGGCTGGAGTTTTGAGGATGACCAGTTCGTCAATTGGTCAACACTCAGAGGCCCGCGGAGCGTCGCATCGGCCCTG
>CBDUCD010000293.1:0-3958 GCA_965365535.1 uncultured Rhodothermales bacterium
TGGCCGCTACGGGGCCCGCGCGCCCCACCGGCGCGTCGCGGAATCGTACGCGTACGCCGCGTCCACCCAGAACGCGTACGACGCGTCGCCTGTCGGGGCATAGCACGGGCAGCCCAGCGCGTTCGGAGCCAGCCCCGCCTTTTTCCAGACCGCCCGCGCCTCCGCTGCGTCCCGGGGCAGCCGCCCGGCGCGTTGCCTGAACGCCTCGATGGCCGCGATATAGGACCGCGCCGCGGCCACATCGTTGCGGTAGCGCCACGCGGCTGGCCCGAACCACGCGAGGCCCAGGTACGCGGCCACGAACAGCGCCGCGACGGCCAGCACGAGGGTTCTCCCCCGGCTGCCCATCAGACCGTGGCGAGGTGCTGGTGGACGAACGAGATGGCAACCGACCCCTCGCCCACGCCCGACGCGACGCGTTTCACCGAGCCGTGCCGCACGTCGCCGACGGCGAAGATGCCGGGCTGGCACGTTTCGAGCAGAAACGGGTCGCGCCGGGCGGGCCAGTCGTGCATGGTGCCTTTCAGGTCGGGGCCCGTCAGGATAAAGCCCCGGTCGTCGCGCAGCAGCGTGTCGCCCAGCCAGTCGGTGCGCGGCGCGGCGCCGATAAAGACGAACAGCGTGCTCGTCTCCACGTCGTTCTCCTCGCCCGTCTGGTTGTTGCGCAGGGTGATTTTCTCGAGCCGCTCGTCGCCCTCCGCCTTCACCACCTCGGTGCCCAGGCAGACGCTGATGTTGTCCGTCTCCTCGATCTGATCAATGAGGTAGCGCGACATGCTTTTGTCGAGGCTGTCGCCGCGCACGAGGAGGGTCACGCCCGCCGCGTAGCGGGCAAAGTAGAGGGCCGCCTGCCCCGCCGAGTTGCCCGCGCCGATGAGGTACACCGTCTCGTCGCGGCACGACATGGCCTCGGCCATCGCGGCGCCGTAGTACACGCCGCGCCCCGTGAGTTCGTCCAGTCCGGGCGCCTCCAGCTTGCGGTACTGCACGCCCGTGGCAATGACGAGGGCGTGGCACGCCACCTCGTCGCCGTTGGAAAGCTGGACGAGGTGGTAGCCGTCCTCGCTGCGCAGCCCCTCGGCCTCGACGGGGGCGAGGATTTCGGTCTCGAACTTTTTGGCCTGCGCCACGGCCCGCCGCGCCAGCTCGGCGCCGCTGAGGCCCGAGGGAAAGCCCAGGTAGTTTTCGATGCGGCTCGACGTGCCCGCCTGCCCGCCCGGCGCCTCGCTTTCGACGAGCAGGGTGCTGAGCCCCTCCGACGCGCCGTACACCGCCGCCGCCAGCCCCGCCGGGCCGCCGCCCACGATCACGAGGTCGTAGAAGGGGCGGCTCGCCTCCATGTTGAGCCCCAGCGCCTCGCCGATTTTTTCGGGCGTCGGGCGCGCCAGCACCTCGCCTTCGGGGAAAAAGACGAGCGGGAGCGCGTCGGCGCCGCCGTGCTTTTCGGCCAGCGCCCGCGCCTCCTCCGACGCCTCCACGTCCAGCCAGCGGTACGGCACGAGGTTGCGCGCCAGGAAATCCTTGACGCCGTGGGTGGCGGGCGACCAGCGCGTGCCGACGACGCGGAGGCCGGCAAAGTCGGGCCGGAACGCCGCCCGCCAGTCGTCCAGCAGGTCGTCGAGGATGGGGTAGAGCCGTTCCTCGGGCGGGTCCCACGGCTTCATGAGGTAGTAATCTATGCGCGCCCGGTTGATGGCCCGGATGGCGGCGTCGGTGTCGGCGTAGGCCGTGAGCAAGACGCGCTTGGCGTCGGGAAACAGGGCGGCGGCCTTTTCGAGAAAGTCCACGCCGCCCATGCCCGGCATCCGCTGGTCGGACAGCAGCAGCGCCACCGTTTCGCCTTTTTCGTGGAGCTGCCCGGCGGCTTCGAGGGCTTCCTCGCCCGAGGCGGCGCGCAGCACCCGGTACGCCTCGCCATACTGCCGCCGCAAATCGCGGGCAATGGCGCGGAGCACTTCGGCGTCGTCGTCCACGACGAGCAGGGCGGGGTTGGATGGCATGGAAGAGGGGCGAGGGACGGTTGGCGGTTGGAGGTTAGCGGCTGGCGGTTGGCGGTTGGAAATTGGTGTTCACCCGCGTCCTCTTCCCTCAAGCATCCCATCAACCATCCCAGCCAACAAACCAACCCGACAAACCTACTCCCCCGGCGCGTGCAGGGGCAGGCGGACGGTGAAGTTCGTGCAGCCGGGCTCGCTGCGCACCGTTACCTGGCCCGCGTGCGCAACCGTTACGATGCGCTGCACCACGTCGAGCCCCAGGCCCGTGCCCTCGCCCACGCCTTTCGTCGTGAAAAACGGCTCGAACACGCGCGCCTGCACGCTTTCGGGGATGCCCGTGCCCGTGTCAATGATTTCGACGACGGCGTGGTCGCCCTCGTGGCGCGTCACGATTTTAAGCTGGCCCCCGTCGGGCATCGCGCCGATGGCGTTGTCAATGAGATTCGTCCACACCTGGTTCATCTGGCCGGCCACGACCTCGGCGGGCGGCAGGTCGGGCGCGTACTGCCGGACGACCTCGACGCCGTGCTTGCGGATTTCGTGCTGCAGCATCGTCAGCGTCGCGTCGAGGCCCTCGTGCAAATCGGCGGGCGCGCGGACGGCGGCCTCGTCCATGTGTGAATAGCCTTTCACCGATTGCACGATGGCCGAAATGCGCTGGGCAGAGGCGGTGATTTCGCGCAGCATGAGGTCGGCGGCGAGGCTGGCCTCCGTCCAGCGCAGCACGGCGCCGAGGGCGTCGCCGTCGAGGTTCTGGGCGATGCCTTCCAGCGCCGCTTCGTCCAGGCCCGCCTCGACAAACGTCTCGGCGAGGTCGTCGGCGCCCTCCACGCCCCGCGCGTCGAGCCAGCGGGCCAGGGCGTCCTCGCGCTCCGACCGCTCGACGGCGCCCAGCCGGGGCCGCTGCGCCACCCGCTCGCCCAGCGTGCAGGCAAATTCGAGCTGGTCGGGGCCGAGGGTGTGGGCGGCAAGGGCGTGGACGCGCGCGGGCAGCTCGTCGAGGCGGGCGCGCAGCGCGTCGGCGGTGCGCCGGATGGCCGCCGCGGGTTGTTGAGTTCGTGGGCCAGCCCGGCCGACAGCTTGCCCAGCGCCATGAGCTTGTCGCGCTGCTGCTCCAGGCGCGTCGCCTCGCGGATGCGGTCGGCGAGGACGGCGCTGAGGATGCCGTCGAGGGCAGGGATGCGCTCGACGAGGGCGTCGAAACGGTCGGTGGCAAAGCACGCCATGCGCACGTCCTCGACGGCGCGGCCCGTGCCCGCCCACTGCCGCATCCGCGAGCGCGGCAGCATCCCCGAGATGGCGCCCCGCTCGACGGTGAAAAAGCCGATTTCGCGCCCGTCCTGCTCGGCCCGAAACACGATGGTGCCCTCGAGGAGGAAGTAGAGCACGTCGGCGGGTTTGCCCTGCTCGAACACGACCTCGCCGGCCCCCGCGGTGCGTTCCGTCGCCTGCTCGGCCAGCCACGCCTTGTCGGCGGGCGGAAGCGCGTCGAGGCGCGGAATGCGGTCGAGGTCGGCGGCGGTAATCATGGCGGGTTGGCGGTTGGCAGGTGGAGGTTGGCGGGTGGAACGCGGGGGGCGGGGCGGGGATGCGCCGGCGGTGGGGTGCGGCGACGAATCGCGGGGCGCGGGGGGCGCGGGGGCGGCGACGAATCGCGGGGCGCTGCGAGGGCGCAATGAATTGCGCCCCTACTCGGCATTCGGGCCTTGCAACACGACCCTCCCTTCTTCCCGCCGGTACTATCTTTTGAGGTCGCCCTTTTCTACTGCCCGATCCATGTTCAACACGCGCTCCAGCGGCCTGCTGCTCCACGTCACGTCCCTGCCCGGCCCTTTTGGCATTGGCGACCTGGGGCCCGCCGCCTACCAGTTCGTGGATCTGCTGCACGAGGCCGGGCAGCAGGTGTGGCAGGTGCTGCCGCTCGTGCCGCCGGGCTGGGGGTATTCGCCCTATTCGAGTCC
>CBDUCD010000294.1:0-3957 GCA_965365535.1 uncultured Rhodothermales bacterium
CTCAGGCAGCGGGCAGCGTCACCGTGACCGTCGTGCCCTCGCCGCGCCGGCTCTCGATGGCCACGCGGCCCTGCATCATCTCCGCCAGGCGCCGCACGATGGCCAGCCCCAGCCCGGCGCCCGTGTGCGAGCGCGCCAGCCCCGCCGACTCCTGCCGGAATTCCTCGAAGGCGACCGAGATGAAGTCGGCGTCCATGCCCACACCCGTGTCGCGCACCCGCACGGCGACCTCGTCCCCGGCCCGCGCCACCTCGACGCGCACGCCGCCCTTTTCGGTGAACTTGACGGCGTTCGAGACGAGGTTGCCCACGATGCGGTTAAAGGCCGGCACGTCCACGCGGGCCAGGATGGGCGCCGGCGGCAGGTCGGTTTCGAGCGTGATGCCGCGCGCGTCGGCGAGGGGGCCGAACAGGGCGACGGTCGTGGCCACGAGCGGCCCCACGTCGGCGGGCCGGCAGGCGAGGTCGAGGGCGCCCGCCTCCATGCGCGCCAGGTCGAGCACGGAGTTGAGCGTTTCGAGCAGCCGGGCGCCGCTTTCGCGGATCAGGGCGGCGAGCTCGCGCAGGTGCGGCGCCTCCAGCTCGTCCTCGAGCACCTCGGCAAAGCCGATGACGGCGGTGAGGGGCGTGCGCACCTCGTGGCTCATGTTGGCGATAAAGCTCGACTTGAGCAGGTTCAGGTTCTCGGCCTCGTCGCGCGCCCGGATGAGCTGGGCCTCGTGCGTCCGGCGCTCGGTCACGTCGAGGGCGTAGCCGATGACGTACTGCACGTCGCCCCGGCCGTCGAGCACGGGGCGGGCGGTGCGCAGGATGTGGCGCGGCCCGTCGGGCGTTTCGATGGTTTCTTCGCGCGTGCCCTCCTTTTTCGCCGCCACGACGCTTTCGACCCACGCCTGCCGCTGCTGGTAGAGTGCCGGGTCGAGGCCGCGCAGGCGCGGGTACTCCTCGACGGTGTGGCCGAACAGGCGCAGGCGCAGGTCGTCGTCGCGGACGGCACTCCTGTTCATGAACATGAAGCGCCCCTGCGGCGTCATCACCACCACGTCTATGGGCAGGTCGTGGAGGATGTTTTCGTAAAAGGCCCGAAACTCGTCTATCTCGCGCAGGATGCGCTTTTGCTCCGAGATGTCCACCACGATGGTCGTCGTGCCCACGTAGGCGCCGTCCACCAGGCGCGGCACGGCGGCGAGCAGCACGTCGAGAAAGGTGCCGTCTTTGCAGCGGATGCGGGTTTCGTAGCGCCCGGCGCCGGCGCCGTGCCGCCGCGCCTCGCGGTCGGCGGCGATGCGTCGGGCCGTTTCAGGTTCGAGAAACGAGATGGGGTCGGCCTGGCGCACCTCGTCGAGGGTGTAGCCCGTCATGTCCAGCAGCGCCTGGTTGGCAAACTGGATGCGGAAATCGGCGTCGTTGACGAGCAGCCCCTGCCCCACGGTTTCGATGACGGAGCGGGCAAAGTCGCGCTCGGCCTCGACGTGGGCGCGCAGCGTTTCGCGCTCCTCCATGTCGAGCAGTATCCCGACGACGCACGGCTCGCCGTTGAAGTCTATGCGCTCGGCGGCGGCCAGGGCGTGGCGCGTCCCCCCGTCGCGGGTGCGCACTTCGATGACGTGCGGCGCCAGGCTTCCTTCCTGCTCCAGCTTGGCCATCACGTCGGGGCGGCTGTTTATGTCCGCCCACATGCCGATCTCGACCGCCGTGCGCCCGGCAATCTGGTCGGGGGTGTCGTAGCCCAGAAAGCGCGCAAAGCTGTTGTTGACTTCGATCAGCAGGCCGTCCCGCAACCGGCTGATGCTCAGGCCGACGGGGGCGAGGTGGAACAGCAGGTTGAAGCGCCCTTCGGAAGCGCGCAGCGCCTGGCGGGCTTCCTCGCGCCCCGTCACGTCGCGTCCGTAGAGGCGGAGGGCCTGCCCGTCGGGGGCGAAAAAGGCCACCTGGTCGTACAATCGCCCTTCGACTTCGCAGTGCACGGCGCCGGTAAGGGCACCCCCTTCCAGCGTTTCGCGCAGGTGCGGCAGGCACGCGAAATAGGGGTGCCGGGCGCCCTGCTCGGCCAGGCCGGGCAGCGCGTCCAGCGCCGCCCTGTTGGCAAACGACACGCGCCCATCGGGCTGGATTTCGACGACGGGTTCGGGGGCCAGCCGCAGAAACGCCGCGAGGCGCTCGGCCTCGGTGTGGGCGCGGGCTTCCTCCGAACGGTCGGTAAGCTGGATTTCGAAAAGGGGGCGCCCGGCATAGACCACGTGGGCACCCGACAGGCGCGCGGGCCGTGGCCCTTCCGCCGTCTGCACCTCCACATCGAGGCCCGTGGGCGGGGCGCCGGGCGTCGCCGAGGCCATCCACCGCGCGAGGGCGTCGCGGCTTTCGGGCGCGAGCAGGCTGCCGGGCGGCTGCCCGAGCAGGCGGGCCTTCGGGAAGCCGAGCAGCCCTTCGGCAGCGGGGTTGACGTGCGCGATGCGTCCGTTTTCGACCATCACGAGGGCCCACGGCAGTCTGGCGATGACGTCGAAAAGGGCGTCCTGCTGGGCGCGTGCCGGCAGCGCCCGCCGCGTCAGCCACAGGCCCAGCGCCACGACAAGCGCCGCCGTCAGCAGGGCTGCGGCTACGAGGCCGCCGCGCAGGCCCGCGAGGCCCGCCCAGAGGGCCGTCACGGCTGCGGCTACCGCCAGGGAGAGCAGCACGGTCTGCAAACGAGAGGTGCCTGGAAGCGCGTCCATATACAGTATCGGCAAGGCGCAACAGCAAGTTCGCGCTGAAACGTCAAGGTAGTGCGTCCGCGGCAGGGGCGCGCCACGGCGTACCTTCCGGCGCCAATATCGCCTTTCCATGCCCCATCCTCACACGCTGCTGGCGCACGCCGGGTGCCTGCCCGACCCCGCGACGGGCGCCCTCGTGGCGCCGCCCATCCTGTCCACGACCTTCGAGCGCGCCGCCGACGGCACGTACCCCGGCGGCTACGTCTATGCCCGCGCCGACAACCCCACGCGGGCGGCCCTCGAAACGGTGCTGGCCCGCCTCGAGGGCGGCGCCCACGCGGCGGCCTTTGCGTCGGGCATGGCCGCCGTCCACGCCGTTTTGCAGGCCCTGCCGCCCGGCAGCCACGTCGTGCTGGCGGACGACGTGTACTACGGCGTGCGCCACCTGCTCGACACCGTCCTGGCGCCCACGCTGACCTACACCGCCGCCGACCTGAGCCAGCCCGGCGCCCTCGAAGGCGCCATCGAGGATGCGACGCGGCTCGTCTGGGCCGAGACGCCCTCGAACCCCCTCCTGCGCATCACCGACCTGGAAGCCATTGCCGCCACGACGCGCGCGCGCGGCCTGCTGCTGGCCGTGGATGGGACGTGGGCGACGCCCCTGCTCCAGCAGCCCCTCGCGCTGGGCGCCGACGTGGTGGTGCACTCGATTACCAAGTACCTGGCCGGGCATTCGGACGTGCTGGGCGGCGCCGTGGTGGTGCGCGAGGAGGGGGCGTTGTGGAGGCGCGTGCGCCTTTTTCAGCAGGCCGCCGGCCCCGTGCTCGACCCTTTCAGCGCGTGGCTCACGCTGCGCGGGCTGCGCTCGCTCCACGTCCGCCTCGAACGGCAGTGCGCGACGGCGGCGCACGTCGCCCGCTTTCTCGACGCCCACCCTGCCGTGGAAACCGTGTTTTACCCCGGCCTCGCCCATCACCCCGGCCACGACGTGGCGCAGCGGCAGATGGCGCGCTCGGGCGGGATGCTCTCGTTCGTGCTCGCCGACGCCCCGCGCGCCCGGGCGCTGGGCGGCAGGCTGCAGGTGTTCCGGCAGGCCACGTCGCTGGGCGGCACGGAAAGCCTCGTCGAGCACCGCGCCTCTATCGAAGGCCCCACCACGCGGGCGCCCGAGGGCCTGCTGCGCGTCTCCATCGGCCTCGAACACCCGGACGACCTGACGGCTGACCTGGCGCAGGCGCTGGGGTGAGGGGTTTGTTGGGTTGGCT